>NZ_QPET01000050.1:0-28318 GCF_008368855.1 Bacillus sp. TE8-1
TTGCTATCTTTTTTATTTTTTTGTATGACAAATTATTTATTTCTTTTCGTTCTATCTGTCAAATTTATTTCCTGTTCACGTTTACCATATAACTGATTAATTTCATTTGCTACTGCATCTAAATATGAATCGGAAAAAATAGGCTTCTTTTCTTTAGACATATGGGTCTCCTTTGCGGATTTTTAATATTCATTATGTATATTTCTCAGCGGATTATGCGCAATCATTTTAATTTTTTTCTTATTAAAAATTTTTGTTTACTTTTTGAAAATAAAGGAGTATTATAATCCACAGTTTCAATTTTCTAAATCGCTGAAACCGCATGGTACGGGGGACCCGTTTTTACGGATTAGTACATAATCCGATGGGGTGAATCCTTGAAAAAGGTAGGGCTACTCATAGGCCCGAATCCGACAGCTAACCTCGTAAGCGTTATATTGAGAAGGAAGGTGGAGCTTGTGCGACAAAAAAAATAATGTCTACAAGTCTATTTCGCTATGGCTTGTAGACATTTTTTGTTTTCTGAAGAAATAGTTTACTGGCTGTAACAAGCAGAAAAGTTCGTACAAAATTATTGGAGAGTGGACAGCATTGGTTTCATCTATTAAAAGATTTTTAATTGGAAGACCGTTAAAATCAACAGAGCTTGGAGAACAAAAGCTTAATAAAACGAAAGCTTTAGCTATTTTATCTTCTGACGCATTGTCATCAGTTGCTTACGGTCCAGAACAAATTTTAATTGCTTTAGCAGGTGTGGGAGCGATCGCTTATTGGTATTCCATTCCGATCGCTGTTGGGGTATTAGTATTATTGACAGCCCTTATTTTATCTTATCGTCAAATTATTTTTGCTTATCCGCATGGCGGGGGAGCGTATGTTGTATCAAAAGAAAATTTAGGGATGAATCCAGGCTTAATTGCTGGAGGATCTTTATTAGTCGACTATATTTTAACTGTTGCGGTAAGTGTATCTGCAGGTACAGATGCGCTAACATCTGCTTTTCCTAGTTTACATGCACATAATGTAATCATTGCGATTATATTTGTTATATTTATTACGATCTTAAATTTAAGAGGAGTAACGGAATCAGCTTCTGTTTTAGCATATCCTGTTTATTTATTTGTTTTAGCCCTATTTATATTAATTGGTGTAGGCATATATAATATTTTGACTGGTCACGTTTCACCAACTTTACACACGCCGATCGGAACGCCGGTTGCGGGTATTAGTTTGTTTTTACTGTTAAGAGCATTTGCATCAGGTAGTTCTGCTTT
Organism: Bacillus sp. TE8-1; assembly: GCF_008368855.1. Lineage (NCBI taxonomy): Bacteria > Bacillati > Bacillota > Bacilli > Caryophanales > Bacillaceae > Bacillus > Bacillus sp. TE8-1. The sequence goes on from NZ_QPET01000050.1 coordinate 1,275, forward strand.
AACAGGTGTTGAAGCAATTTCAAATGCAATTCCGAACTTTAAAGATCCTGCGCCAAACAATGCTGCAAAAACATTGCTTGCAATGGGTGCATTACTTGCTGTGTTATTTTCAGGAATTGTATTTTTAGCTTATTATTACGGAGTGACTCCGAGTAAAGAAGTAACAGTTGTTTCTCAAATTGCTGAACAAACATTTGGACGTAATTTCATGTACTATTTCATACAAGGTACAACAGCTTTAATATTAATTCTCGCTGCTAATACAGGTTATTCTGCATTTCCTTTATTAGCGGTTAACCTTGCAAAAGATAAATTCATACCGAGAATGTTTACGATTAGAGGAGACCGTCTAGGTTACTCAAACGGTATTATTATACTTGGAGTTGCTTCGATTATTTTAATTGTAGCTTTCCAAGGACAAACAGAACATTTAATTCCGTTATATGCAGTAGGTGTATTTATTCCATTTACACTTTCTCAAACAGGGATGGTATTAAAATGGCTTCGCGAAAAGCCTGAAGGATGGGCTTTAAGATTAACGGTTAATTTAATTGGTGCAGTTATTAGTTTTATCGTAATGAGCATGTTCTTTTTAACTAAATTTGCACAAGTTTGGTCGATTCTTATTTTCTTACCAGTTATTATCTTCTTATTCCATCGAATTAAGAAGCATTATGATGCAGTGGGTGATCAATTAAGTTTAAAAACTTGCGAACCTCTTATTCCAATTGAGGGGAATGTAATTGTCGTTCCTGTAGCAGGTATGACCCATGTAGTAGAAAATTCATTGAACTATGCGAAATCTCTTTCGGCAGATCAAGTTATCGCAGTATATGTTGCTTTTGACAGAGAAGAGGAAAAGAAATTTGAAGAGAAATGGAAGAAGTGGCAACCTGAAGTAAGGCTTGTTACATTACATTCCCATTATAGAAGTATTATTCAGCCGCTAACGAAGTTTATCGATACAGTGCAATATAAGGCGAGTGAATCGAATTACCGTGTTACGGTCGTTATACCACAGTTTATTCCGAAAAAAGGTTGGCATAACATTCTTCATAATCAATCCAGTTTACTCATACGTGCGTATTTACTTTATAAAAGAAATGTTGTTATTACGACAGTTCCATATCATTTGAAAAAATAAGAAGATTTTTAAGGATAGCTTTGTGAAAATGAAGCTATCCTTTTTGTGTATATGCTATGCATAATTGCATATGGGCTTAAAAATTATACTAATATAATTTAATTGGTTATTTGAAAGTAGTGTTTTCTGTTGTGATATGTAGATATTTCAATCGATAAAGCGAATCGGATTATATTTTGAAATAAGGACATGAAAGCTTGAAAATAAAGGGAATGAAAATACTTCTTTACGATATATAAACAGCTGTGTTTAAATGACCTTACAGTACAAAACTTATATGAAAACAAAACGGAATTTCATATTTACTTACGTTATTAAGTTTAAAATGAATAATATTTTTATGTAATATATTCACTGTATCGATGTGGAAAATGAGGGTCGATAGAAAATTTATGCAATGTTATTCATACTAAGCACATATGAAAAGTTTTATAACAATAAGTAAGTACTGTGGCAATAACAGTTGGGAGAGATGGTTCGTACGTCAATCACGGTGAGTACGTCCTCTATTTTAACTATCTTAAATTATATGCAAGAAAATAGAATAATAAAATGCGATAGTAATAGTTGCTAATACATAGGAGGAGTTAAAGTGAAAAAAACTTTAATTACAGGGTTATTGGTTACAGCAGTATCTACGAGTTGCTTCATTCCTGTAAGCGCTTACGCTAAGGAGGGGCAAACGGAAGTGAAAACAGTATATGCGCAAAATGTAATTGCTCCAAATACATTATCCAATTCAATTAGAATGTTAGGATCACAATCACCGCTTATTCAAGCATACGGATTAATTATTTTGCAACAGCCAGACATTAAGGTAAATGCGATGAGTAGCTTAACGAATCATCAAAAGTTTGCAAAGGCGAATGTACGAGAGTGGATTGATGAATATAATCCGAAGCTAATTGACTTAAATCAAGAGATGATGAGATACAGCACTAGATTCAATAGCTATTATAGTAAGCTCTATGAACTAGCAGGAAACATAAATGAAGATCAGCAAGCAAAATCAGATTTTATGAGTGCATATGGAAAATTACAATTGCAAGTACAGAGCATCCAAGAGAGTATGGAGCAAGATTTATTAGAGTTAAATCGATTTAAAACAGTATTAGATAAAGATAGTAACAACTTATCAATTAAAGCCGATGAAGCAATAAAAACACTGCAAGGATCAAGCGGAGATATTGTGAAATTAAGAGAAGATATTAAAAGGATTCAAGGGGAAATTCAAGCTGAACTAACTACTATTTTGAATAGACCTCAAGAAATCATTAAAGGTTCTATTAATATCGGTAAACAAGTATTTACAATCACAAATCAAACTGCACAAACGAAAACAATCGATTTTGTTTCTATCGGTACTTTAAGTAATGAAATTGTAAATGCCGCAGATAGTCAAACGAGGGAAGCAGCTCTTCGCATTCAACAAAAGCAAAAAGAGTTATTGCCACTTATTCAAAAGTTATCACAAACTGAAGCAGAAGCGACTCAAATTACATTCGTTGAAGATCAAGTAAATAGCTTTACAGAATTAATTGATCGTCAAATTACAACTTTAGAAACGTTATTAACGGATTGGAAAGTTTTAAATAATAATATGATCCAAATTCAAACAAATGTTGAAGAAGGCACGTATACAGACAGTAGTTTACTTCAAAAACATTTCAATCAAATTAAAAAAGTAAGTGATGAAATGAATAAGCAAACAAATCAATTTGAAGATTACGTTACAAACGTTGAAGTACATTAAACAGAAAAATAATTAGCGATATAGGGAGAGAAGAAAAATGACAAAAAAACCTTATAAAGTAATGGCTCTATCAGCACTGATGGCAGTATTTGCAGCAGGAAATATTATGCCGGCTCATACGTATGCAGCTGAAAGTACAGTGAAACAAGCTCCAGTTCATGCGGTAGCAAAAGCTTATAATGACTATGAAGAATATTCATTAGGACCAGAAGGCTTAAAAGATGCAATGGAAAGAACAGGTTCAAATGCTTTAGTAATGGATCTGTACGCTTTAACAATTATTAAACAAGGTAATGTTAACTTTGGTAATGTATCATCTGTTGATGCGGCTTTAAAAGGAAAAGTCATTCAGCATCAAGATACAGCGAGAGGAAATGCGAAGCAATGGTTAGATGTATTAAAACCACAGCTTATTTCAACGAATCAAAATATCATTAACTACAATACGAAATTCCAAAACTATTATGATACTTTAGTTGCTGCAGTTGATGCAAAGGATAAAGCAACTCTTACGAAAGGCTTAACTAGATTATCAAGTAGTATTAATGAAAATAAAGCGCAAGTGGATCAGTTAGTAGAAGACTTGAAGAAATTCCGAAATAAAATGACTTCGGATACGCAAAACTTCAAGGGTGATGCAAATCAAATTACATCTATATTAGCTAGTCAAGATGCAGGGATTCCGCTTCTGCAAAATCAAATTACAACGTACAATGAAGCAATTAGTAAATATAATGCAATTATTATCGGTTCATCTGTTGCGACAGCTCTAGGACCAATTGCAATTATCGGTGGTGCAGTAGTTATTGCTACGGGCGCAGGAACACCGCTAGGAGTAGCATTAATTGCAGGTGGCGCAGCAGCTGTAGGCGGTGGTACAGCTGGAATCGTATTAGCGAAGAAAGAGCTTGATAATGCACAAGCAGAAATTCAAAAGATAACAGGACAAGTTACAACTGCGCAATTAGAAGTAGCAGGATTAACGAACATTAAAACACAAACAGAGTATTTAACAAATACGATTGATACTGCAATTACAGCGTTGCAAAACATTTCAAACCAATGGTATACAATGGGATCAAAATACAATTCTTTACTTCAAAATGTGGATTCAATTAGTCCAAACGATCTTGTTTTCATTAAAGAAGATTTAAACATTGCGAAAGATAGCTGGAAAAACATTAAAGACTATGCAGAAAAGATTTATGCTGAAGATATTAAAGTAGTAGATACGAAAAAAGCATAATCGAATACGAATCGTTAGGGCGTTAAGTGTTGATGAATGATTTGAAGCTCCTGTTCAGTTGTGAGCAGGAGCTTTTGATATCCTTATAAAGAGAATAGGTGAAAAATATGCAGAAACGATTTTATAAAAAATGTCTTTTAGCGGTAATGATTGCTGGGGTGGCAACGAGTAACGCATTTCCTTTACATCCTTTTGCAGCAGAACAAAATGTAACGGTGCTACAAGAAAATGTGAAAAACTATTCTCTTGGACCAGCAGGATTCCAAGATGTAATGGCACAAACGACATCAAGCATATTTGCAATGGATTCATATGCAAAATTAATTCAAAATCAACAAGAGACGGATTTAAGTAAAATAAGTTCGATTAATAGTGAATTTAAAGGGAATATGATTCGGCATCAAAGAGATGCAAAAATTAATGCGGCATATTGGTTAAATAATATGAAGCCTCAAATTATGAAAACAGATCAAAATATTATAAATTACAATAATACTTTTCAATCGTATTATAATGACATGTTAATAGCGATTGATCAAAAGGATAGCGGAAAATTAAAAGCTGATTTAGAAAAGTTGTATGCGGATATTGTAAAGAATCAAAATGAGGTAGATGGATTATTAGGAAATTTGAAAGCTTTTCGCGATAGAATGGCGAAAGATACAAATAGTTTCAAAGAGGATACAAATCAGTTAACATCGATATTGGCAAGTACGAATGCTGGTATTCCAGCTCTAGAGCAACAAATAAATACATATAACGATTCGATTAAAAAGAGTAATGATATGGTCATTGCTGGTGGCGTACTTTGCGTAGCTCTAATAACATGTCTTGCTGGCGGGCCGATGATTGCGGTTGCGAAAAAAGATATCGCAAATGCAGAAAGAGAAATCGCCAATTTAAAAGATAGAATTTCAGGAGCACAAGCAGAAGTCGTAATTTTGACTGATGTAAAAAATAAAACAACAAACATGACAGAAACAATTGATGCAGCAATTACAGCACTACAAAACATATCAAATCAATGGTATACAGTAGGTGCAAAATATAATAATTTACTACAAAACGTAAAAGGAATTAGTCCGGAAGAGTTTACGTTTATAAAAGAAGATTTACATACAGCGAAAGATAGCTGGAAAGATGTAAAGGATTATACAGAAAAATTACATGAAGGTGTGGCAAAGTAAACAGTGGACTAGTTCTGCTGTTTATTTTTTTATCCTGTTTTTTGTGAGAGTTGAACTGTGTTTTATCAATGTGGCTATTGGGTAATAGTTAATCAAATTGATACGAATAACCTAAATAAACTTCTGATCAAGCTTTTTATATGTAATGTTTTAATGAAAAAAGCTATACTGTAAGAAAAACTAAAAATTGGAAAGGAAATATTAGAACATGGAAAATTATTTATTATTTATTCTTACAGCAATGCTAATCATAATCATGCCTGGTCCTGGTTTTGCACTAGTTACAAAAAATACTATAGCGTATGGCAAAAATGGTGGGATGAAGACTGTCTTAGGAACGATATCTGGAATGATGATTCATACAATAATGGCTACGCTAGGACTCTCTGCCATCCTAATGAAATTTTCTATGTTATTTACATTTATAAAATATGCTGGAGCTTTTTATTTAATTTACTTAGCTGTAAAGTCAATTAAAAGTGCTTTTTCTAAAAAAGAAGATATGCAAGTTTTATTGGAAAGGCACTCTAAGGATATTGGGACGATTAAAAGTTTTAGACAAGGATTTACAACGGCAATCTTAAACCCAAAAACGGCTGTATTTTTCTTAAGCTTTCTCCCTCAATTTATTGTGAGTAATCAAAATCATTTCTTCCAATTTCTTTTGTTAGGACTCACATTTACGACTTTGACTGGAATATGGTATTTGCTTTATATCTCGCTAATACGTCAATTAAGAATTTTTTTAAGAAAAGAACGAGTGAACCGTACAATGGAGGGTATTACAGGCACAGTATTGTTAGTATTTGGAGTTAGGTTATTTTTCCAAAAATAAATATGTAGATAAAACGAGAAATAAAAAAGTTGATTATTTCTCGTTTTATTCTTTAAAATCTGCAACAGAACCAGGATCTCCCCTCAAAGTATAAATTCCAAGGGGTGAGCCTGTTTTTTATTTACTTATATACGTACAGCTGTACCACTGACAGCAACCATTAACATTCCATCACGAACAACTTCGTAATCTACGTCAATGCCAACGATAGCGTTCGCACCTTTTTGTTTTGCAAGTTCTTTCATTTCGTCCATCGCAATATCACGGGCTTCTTTTAGCTTACTTTCATAAGCACCAGCACGGCCACCGACAACATCACGAACGGAGGCGAATACATCGCGTACAATGTTTGCACCCATAATAGCTTCACCATTTACAATATCAATATACTCAATAATCTCTTTACCTTGAATTCCAGAAGTCGTTGTTACAATCATGACTGACACTCTCCTAATATATTATAATTTTTGATTAGCTTTCTTATGCCGTAGAAAAAGTAGTTCTGATGCCAAAAATGCTTGATAGAAACATAGAATATTTTTGGCATCAGAAACAAGTCTGGTTTCTTACAGAATGAAACCAAGGCAATTGTTTAACATATGTATCGCTATAACATATGCAATGGATCTTTTAGAAATAAGATAAGCCGCAGTAAGTATCAACGATCCAGGTAAATAAATAGCAATATCCGCAAGTTGGTTCGTATGAAGAAGTGTAAAAATCATAATCGAAATGATAGATGCAATAGCAGTACCAATATGGTAAGAAAAACGATTTATTAATATGTGGCGAAACACAATTTCTTCAAGTATTGGACCCAGAATACCAAATACAAGCAATGTAAATACAAGAGGTACCTCTGTACCCGTTTCAAGGAGCTGCTCTTGGTTCTCTGGTTGACCAGTTGCTAGAAAATGCATAACACACTGTTCCACAATTAACGTAAATAAAACTACCATAGGAATACTTACTATTTTCAAAATTGTCTTCTCTTTAAAATAAGTAAAACTTTCAATAATTTCTTTCCTAAAGCAAATGATTCCTACAATAGCAGGTACAGTAAAACCGATGGCACTAAGAACAAATTCTGATTCAACTAAATTGACATTAGCTAAAAGTGATATGCCAAATAGTATGTACAAGCCAATTTGAAATGGTACAAACAGTGTAAAGATTATTAGCATAATGATTTCTTTTTTATTCATTTTTATAAAGTTCACTGTATTGCCCCCATAATTAAATTACCTATAATTTTTGATTTTTCTTTCTGCATAACGCTCTCCTTCTAAATATATTTATATAAGATTCTAAACCGGACGGTTCGGTCTGAATCGAAATCTAATGATACTACAAGTTTCTAGTTTTTTAAACCCTTTTTATAAAGTATTAACAAAATCAAAATGGAAAAAAGCAAATATATTTATATTTCAGTTGCTTTGTTACAATTTAATTCCAGTAATCATTAATGGTTAATCTTTTATAGAATGAAGTGAAAGTGGGAGTAGTTCAAACACTTTAGCTAAACATATTAATAAAAATTATATATAATAATCATATGTCTATACGTTAAAATTAACTATATATTTTTACACCTCTACGATTTTAGGTAAAATTAGTTGTATAATATGACTGAATTAAACAATCGGTCATGTTATTTTGACAGAAAATTCACTTAAGTTATATAGATAATATAATTTGATAAACTTCTTTTCAAACTGTATTGTTTGAGGTTTCCATAAGATAGGGATTGATAAGATATTTCTGTTCCGAACTTATTTATACTTACAAAAAAATTAAGAAAATAGAGGGTAAACATTACCTAGAATATTAGGATCGTTTTCATTAGGAGGATTACAAAGCATGACTAAAGTTGATAAGGTAAAAGAAAAAATTATTGAAACATCTTTATATTTATTTAATACTAATGGGATAACTCGCACATCCATTCAGGATATAATGACAGCTACTGAGTTACCTAAAGGATCTATTTATCGTAGATTTAAAAGTAAAGAAGAAATTGTCCTTGCTGCCTACGACAAAAGTGGTGAGATTATGTGGAGTCATTTTCATAAAGCAATGGAAAATAAAAAGAATGCAATCGATAAAATCCTTGCAATATTCCTTGTATATCAAGATGCAGCTAATAATCCTCCTATTGCTGGAGGCTGTCCATTACTTAATAGCGCAATCGAAAGTACTGGAGTATTTCCAGAATTACAAAAAGCAGCAGCAAAAGGTTATGATGATACAGTAATGTTAATGGCTTCTCTCATAAAGGAAGGAATAGAGAAACAAGAACTTAAAGAAGATATAGACATTATATCGCTCGCTTCTTTTCTTGCATCTTCAATGGAGGGAGCTATTATGGCAAGTCGCGTATCTAACGATAATATACACCATCATTATTTTATTGAACAAATAAAACATCATCTTTTCTCTTATTCTAAATAAGTGAGAACTTGCAGTGTTTCCATCCGATTTTTATAAACTTAAATTGAATACATACCCCTTATGAACAGTATCTTTTGTTTATGAGGGGTATTTGAATAGCTTTTAGACGATGTTTCATGTTTCTTATTGAACGGCTTTGTTATCGTTACTACAGGAAAAGCAATAAAGAATTACATATAAACCGATTTATATGTTTTAAGTGTTTCTATATTGGGTTTGTAAATCTACACAATAAGGTTTCATTGTATATAATAAGTGGAATAGAAGTTCAGTTAGATAAAATTCGGTAGTCGAATTTTTTTGCATAAAGCTGTATAATGCTTGTAACGAAAGGGAAATACAGGAAGGGATTTGTAATGAGTTACTATGGAAAAAGATAAACAACAATTAAGCGTTGAAGTTGCAAGATTATATTATCAATCAGATTATAGTCAGCAAGAAATTGCTAATAAATTAAATATTTCAAGACCGACGATTTCTAGATTGTTAAAGTACGCGAAAGAAAAAGGGTTTGTTCAAATTAGCATCGCTGATCCATTTGCTGATTTAGATAACGTCGGGAATTTACTGAAAGAAAAGTACAACTTGTTAGAGGCACATGTGGTATTTTCTCCAGTGCCGGAATATGCAACGATTACAGAGTATATAAGTAAATATGCTGCTGAGTATATGGAAAAGACGGTTAAAAACGGTGATATTGTTGGTGTAAGCTGGGGAATGACGATGTATGAAATCGCTAGAAAAATCGTACCGCAACATGTAAAAGGGGTAGAGGTTGTCCAGCTAAAAGGTGGTATTAGTCATTCAAGTGTAAATACATATGCGAATGAGACGATAGCTTTATTTGCAGATGCTTTTCAAACGACGCCAAGAAATCTACCTCTTCCGGTTATATTTGATAATGCAGTGACAAAAGAATTAGTGGAGCAGGATCGACATATTCATCACATTATCGAAATGGGAAAACAAGCGAATATTGCAATTTTCACTGTAGGAACAGTGCGAGACGAAGCGCTATTATTCCGATTAGGTTATTTCGATAAGGATGAAACAAGTTTACTCAAAAAACAATCGGTCGGTGACATTTGTTCACGTTTCTTTGATGGAGACGGAAATATTAGTAGCGAAGAGATTAATCAGCGTACAATTGGAATTGAGTTAGAGGAACTGAAATTAAAGAAACGCTCTATTTTAGTTGCAGGTGGTAATAGAAAAATAAAAGCAATTGATGGTGCGTTACGTGGCGGGTATGCAAATGTATTAATTATCGATCAGCATACAGCAAAAGAACTGTTACATTATCAAAAAGGTTAGAAATAAAAGGAGTTCTCAAAATTAACATATTGAGAACTCCTTTTATTTTGTTATGTATGAATGATAGGAGTCTTTTTTGAACACAAATTGCCTTTTTAAAAATAATTATGGATATGGAGATACATACTACCATTGTTAACATAGAAAATTTGATTATATAGGAAGTGTTCTTTGTTAGAATGCGCTTTATTTACTACAAGAAAATTCCTTTTAAAAAAGAATGAACAAAATTTCAAAAGTGTATTTACATTTGTTCAACTAAGAGTTAGAATGAAGTTGTTAAAAGATATGAGGAGTGAAGATAATGAACATTGCAAAGTTAATTGACCATACAATTTTAAAAGCTAATACTACTAAAGAAGATGTTATGAAAGTAATCGAAGAAGCAAAGGAATATAAATTCGCTTCTGTTTGTATTAACCCAACATGGGTAAAATTAGCGGCTGATGAACTAGCTGGACATGATGTAGACGTTTGTACTGTAATCGGTTTCCCATTAGGAGCAAGCACGACTGAAACAAAAGCATTTGAAACAAAAGATGCTATTGCAAAAGGTGCAACTGAAGTTGATATGGTAATCAACGTAGGCGCTTTGAAAGATGGCGACAACGAACTTGTTGAAAAAGACATTTATGAAGTAGTACAAGCAGCAAAAGGAAAAGCTCTTGTAAAAGTAATCATTGAAACTTGCCTATTAACAGATGAAGAGAAAGTACGTGCTTGTGAATTATCAGTAAAAGCTGGTGCTGATTTCGTAAAAACTTCAACTGGATTCTCAACTGGCGGAGCAACTGCTGAAGATATCGCATTAATGCGTAAAACAGTAGGACCAAACGTTGGTGTAAAAGCATCTGGCGGTGTTCGTACACGTGAAGATGCAGACAAAATGGTAGCTGCTGGAGCTTCTCGCGTTGGAGCAAGTGCTAGTGTTGCAATCGTATTAAATGATGCAAAAGGTGCTACAGATAATTACTAATCGATAAAAGGTTAAAGCAATAGATATACGTTTAAAGTATATCTATTGCTTTAATAATTGAAAAAATGTAAGCGGATACGAATGGGAGGAAACGGCTTATGAAATACTTAATCGGTGTTTTTGGCCTCGTATTGATTTTAGGTATCGCTTGGCTTGCTAGTAATGATAGAAAGAAAGTCAAATATCGTCCAATCATAACGATGGTTATATTACAATTCATTTTGGGGTTTCTATTATTAAATACAAGTGTAGGGAATATATTAATTAGCGGAATAGCAGATGGTTTTGGAGAGTTATTAAAATATGCCGCTGACGGTGTGAATTTCGTATTTGGTGGATTAGTAAATCAAAAAGAGTTTTCGTTCTTTTTAAGTGTATTAATGCCAATCGTATTTATATCAGCCTTAATAGGTATTTTGCAACATATTAAAGTATTACCTATTATTGTGAAATCTATCGGTCTAGCATTAAGTAAAGTAAATGGAATGGGGAAACTAGAATCATATAACGCTGTTGCATCTGCGATTTTAGGACAATCTGAAGTATTTATTTCAGTTAAGAAACAACTAGGGTTATTGCCAGAGAAAAGAATGTATACATTATGTGCATCAGCAATGTCTACAGTTTCTATGTCTATCGTTGGATCATATATGGTGTTATTAAAACCACAATATGTTGTAACCGCTTTAGTGCTTAACTTATTCGGTGGTTTCATCATTGCTTCTATCATTAACCCATATGAAGTTACTGAGGAAGAAGATATGTTAGAAGTACAAGAAGAAGAGAAGAAGACCTTCTTTGAAGTATTAGGGGAATACATTATTGATGGATTTAAAGTTGCGATTACAGTAGCAGCTATGTTAGTCGGTTTCGTTGCTCTTATCGCATTCATTAATGCAGTATTTAAAGGTGTAATCGGTATTTCATTCCAAGAAATTCTTGGTTATGCATTTGCACCATTTGCATTTATTATGGGTGTACCTTGGCATGAAGCAGTTAATGCCGGAAATATTATGGCAACAAAATTAGTATCAAATGAATTTGTCGCTATGACAGATTTAGCACAAGGAAACTTTAATTTCTCAGATAGAACGACAGCGATTATCTCTGTATTTTTAGTTTCATTTGCAAACTTCTCTTCAATTGGGATTATTGCAGGGGCAGTTAAGAGCTTAAATGAAAAGCAAGGGAATGTAGTCGCAAGATTTGGTTTGAAATTACTATTCGGTGCAACATTAGTAAGTTTCTTATCAGCAACAATCGTTGGCTTATTATTTTAATAGATTTATATAATATAAAAAGGAATGGTGATTGTAATGAGAATGGTAGATATTATTGCAAAAAAACGTGACGGCAAAGAATTAACGACTGAAGAAATCAAATTCTTTATTAATGGATATACAGACGGAAGTATTCCTGATTATCAAGTGAGTGCGCTTGCAATGGCAATCTTCTTTAAAGATATGACAGATCGCGAACGTGCAGATTTAACGATGGCGATGGTTGAGTCTGGAGAAACGATCGACTTATCAGCAATTGAAGGAATTAAAGTAGACAAACATTCAACTGGCGGTGTTGGTGATACAACAACATTAGTATTAGGACCGTTAGTAGCTGCTTTAGATGTACCAGTAGCAAAAATGTCTGGTCGTGGTTTAGGACATACAGGCGGAACAATTGATAAATTAGAAGCGGTAGAAGGATTCCACGTTGAAATTACGAAAGAACAATTCATTGATATTGTAAACCGTGACAAAGTAGCTGTTATTGGACAAACAGGAAACTTAACACCTGCAGATAAAAAGATTTATGCATTACGCGACGTAACAGGAACTGTTAACTCAATTCCTTTAATCGCAAGTTCAATTATGAGTAAAAAAATTGCAGCTGGTGCTGACGCAATCGTACTTGATGTAAAAACAGGTGCTGGTGCATTTATGAAAACAGAAGAAGATGCAAAAGAATTAGCACATGCAATGGTACGTATCGGAAATAACGTAGGACGTCAAACAATGGCAGTTATTTCAGATATGTCACAACCTCTTGGATTTGCGATTGGTAATGCTCTAGAAGTGAAAGAAGCGATTGATACGTTAAAAGGTGAAGGTCCAGAAGATTTAACAGAATTAGTACTCGTATTAGGAAGTCAAATGGTCGTACTTGCGAAAAAAGCAAATACGTTAGAAGAAGCTCGTGAAATGCTAATTGATGTGATGAAGAACGGAAAAGCAACTGAGAAGTTTAAAGAGTTCTTAAGCAATCAAGGCGGAGATAGCTCAATTGTAGACAATCCAGAAAAAATGCCACAAGCGAAGTATGTAATTGATGTACCTGCAAAAACTTCAGGTGTTATTTCTAACATTGTTGCAGATGAGATTGGTATTGCAGCTATGTTACTTGGTGCAGGTCGTGCAACGAAGGAAGATGAAATCGATTTAGCAGTAGGATTAATGTTACGTAAAAAAGTTGGCGATGCAGTAAAAGAAGGCGAGCCGTTCGTAACAATCTACGCAAATCGTGAAAATGTAGAAGATGTAAAAGCAAAAATTTATGAGAACATCTCTATTGCTGAAACAGCAGTGGCTCCTAAATTAGTTCATACAGTTATTACTGACTAATCATCATTTCATTTACTTTGAGGGGGAAATAATATGGATAAGAAAAAATATATTGAAGAAGCAAACAAGATGTTATCGAAAGCGTATATTCCGTATTCTAAATTTCCTGTTGGCGCAGCGTTAGTTACGAAAGAAGGGAAAATCTATACTGGTTGTAATATAGAAAATGCTTCTTATGGTTTATGTAACTGTGCAGAAAGAACAGCAATATTTAAAGCGGTATCAGAAGGGGAGCGCGATTTTAGTTATTTAGTTATTACAGGAGAAACTGATGGACCTATTTCACCATGTGGTGCGTGTAGACAAGTAATTGCTGAATTCTGTGATCCGAAAATGCCTGTATTACTAACGAATGTAAAAGGTGATGAAAAAGAAGTGACTGTTGAGCAATTACTTCCAGGTGCTTTCACAATTGACGATTTAAAATAAGTTAAAAAGCCATTTTGCAATTATTAATTGCAGAATGGCTTTTTTGTTCATATTCCGTTCATAAACTTTGCGTAAAATGATTGCAGCGAATATGGAAAGTTTACAGCAGGAGGAATATAATGAAGAAATTCTATAATGTGGCATGTAGTTACTTATTGGTTTATGATTTTGCTAAAAAAGTCATTTAAATAGATAGGAGTGGAAAGTATGATAGCACTTTTATCAAGTGTCGTAGCAGTTTGTATGGCTGTTGGGGTAATGTTTCTACGTTTTAAAGCAGCGAAAAAGCCGGTAACGAAAAAGAAAATTATATTGCCGCCAATTTTTATGAGTACAGGCGGGATGATGTACTTTTTACCAGAGTTTCGATTAACATCGTTAGAAATAGTCGAGGCAATTAGTATAGGGCTTATCTTTTCTATTTTTCTTATTAAAACAACTAAGTTCGAAATAAAAGGCGAACATATATTTATGAAACCGTCAAAAGCATTCATATTTATTTTAGTAGGCTTATTAGCTGTACGCGTGGCATTAAAGTCATATTTAAGCCAATCAATTGATTTGGCAGAGTTAAGCGGAATGTTTTTCTTACTTGCATTTGCGATGATTGTGTCGTGGAGAATTGCGATGTATCGCTCGTTTACTAAATTAGAAAAGACAATAAACAGAGCTGGAATTTCTATATAGGAAATCCAGCTCTGTTTATGTTTTATTAAAATTCTTTAGCGCGGAACTCATTTGCTTAATTTTAAACGTATTTGAGCATCTTGTAATGCGGCGGGTGTAACGTTAAGACCATTTTGATCAACAATTTTTGTGTTTAATAAAATGGAATCTAAGCTTCCACGAAATGTTTGTGTATAGTTTTGACGCAACATTTGTTGTTCTTGTTTTTCATCAACTGTTAATCCAGTTGCTTTTTCTTTTTTGGACAATTCGTTAATACGGAATAAAATATTTTTCATTTGTTTCACCTCTAGTTAGATTTAATTACATTAGCTACTTACTAATGTATAGTTATTTTAACCTATCTTTTAATAAGTGTCAATGTCTATAAAATGCCTTGTTTTGTAAGTGTATGGGGTGAGAGAGAATGTAAATGACTACTAATACTTGAAATAGAAAAGATGTTAATCTACAATACCGTAGTAGGGTATAAAATTGTTGTTTTACATTATGAAAGAAATGAGCACAAAGGAGTATGTAATAATGAATGCAGTAATTTCAAAGAAAGAAACAATCATCTCATGTACGATGGCTATTTTATTTATTTTAGCCATGGTAACAGCGGGTGTGTTATTAAATGATCCAGAAGTCATTTTGCCGGAAATAGCGGCGATGGCAATTGCTTTATGGGCGTATCGTGAGCCAGGATGGTTAAGACAACCAGAAAAAATTTTTATTGCACCGTCAATAACAGCTGTAATCGGTTTTATGGTGAATCAAATAGATATAGCCTATTTAGGGAAAGTAAGCTTAACGCTTGTATTCATGATGCTGTTTTTGCGTGTAATTCAATCCAATTTAGCACCATCAATTGCGACAGGTTTATTACCATTAGTAACAAATGCGACGGAATGGTCATTTGTTATCGCGGTCTGCGCTTTAACATTTATATTAATGGTTGGTGTACTTATATTTAAATTGAACAGTGGTCTGGAGCGAAAAGTGAATATACAGTATAAGTATATGATTGTATTTCTAATACTAAACTTTGTGTGGATCAGTTTATGTTGGATAACTGGTTATGAACAATTAGCAGTTATTCCACCAATATTAGTTGTCGTGTATGAATCACTTCAAAAGCCGATGTACAATGAAAAAATGGCTTTTAAACAAATAGTCGTATTAACTGCATCTGCAACTGTTGGAACAATATTGTACTTTGCGATTGATTCATGGATTGTAGTCACTTTATTAAATATGATATTAATGCTTATTTTATTAAAAATTGTTGGTGTACGTATTCCAGCAGTGTATGCATTTCCATTATTGCCGCTCGTATTTCCAGATGGAATGATAAAGATGTTACCAGTAGCTTCATTTGTTGCGGGGGTATTTTTATTTGGTGCAGTACTACTGTATAAAAAGTGGGAGATGAAGCAAAAGGGCATGGCAATGTAGATAGAGTAAAGATAGCTTTTAATTAGTAAAATAAATAGACACCTGTGAGTGTCTATTTATTTTATGAAAAATTTAGTTTAATTCATTTAAGTAATGAACAAGTGCCGATGCTTTAGAGAAAAATGGAGAATGATCAGCTTCTAAAGTAATAACTTTCTTGCAAGGTGTTTCTGTATTCATTCGGCGCTGAAAATCAATTGGAATCGCTCTATCTAGAGTCGTTTCAATATAAATGCGATCTATGGCTCCAAAGTTTTCTTCAGATATTTTCAGCTCTTGTTGGAAGGGTCCTAGTGGTTGAGGACGCATTTGATTAAAAGATGCTTCTTTAATAGAACCGTCTTCTGTAGCATTTAAAAATGTTTGTTCAATTAGATTAGGTATAAGTTCAGCAGTCAAGTCATTTTCATTTATAGTGAATTGCGGGCCATCTTCTCCGTCTAATTTACTACCAAGACTTTCTCCGTTTTGTGGTAAAAAGGCACAAAGATATACTAATTTATCGATTTTATTTGGTATAAGTTCAGCAGTTTGAGTGATAACGATTCCACCCATACTATGTCCAACAAGAATAACCTTTTCATTTTGTTGATTTATATTAGCTGTTACTGCATCAACATAGGAATCTAACGTTATATTTTGTGAAGGAGTTGTATCTTTCCCACTTCCAGGTAAGTCTAGTGTAATAACAGTGTGACCTAAAGCCTCTAGTTGAGGTTTTACTAATTCCCATGCCCATTCACCTTGCCATGCTCCATGTACTAAAATGTAAGTACTCATTTAATCAACACTCCTCTAGGGTATATAAGTTTCATCTATTTGTAATATTGATGATGTATACTCAGTGTAAATGAAGTGGTTTCATAAATATAATGAAGGTTATTTATAGATGATATAAATATATTTTATATAAGGAGAACAGAATGAATGTTTTTGATTTTAAAGTCTTTACATATGTGGCTCGTTTAAATAGTATTAGTCTGGCAGCAAAGGAATTACATATGACACAGCCAGCAATAACCCATATTATTAACAAATTAGAGAAACGATATGCTATAACGTTATTTGATCGCTCTAGACAAGGAACGATTCTAACTGAAAATGGCAAAGAATTTTTAGTTGGTGTGAATCGACTTCTAATGGAGTATGAAAAACTTGAGGAAACAGCTTTCCAGTTGAAAAATAAAAGCTTGTATAAAATTGTACTAGCTACGTATCCTTCCGTTACTGTATATTGTTTGGCGGAGTGTATTCAACTAGGGAATATTGATCATAGTCAATATGTACTTGCAGTTCGAGAAGGAAGCTATCAAGAAGTGTTAGATTGGCTATCATCAGGTAGTGCAGATTTTTCTATTTCTATAAAAGAAAATTTAATACAAGGATTTCATTATGATGTCATTGGTGAAGATCCGTATGTTATGGTTTCTTCAAAAAAAGTTCCGCCTAACCTTACTATTAATGATATAAAAAATTATCCTTTTATTATGCCGCTTTCTGGTTGCAAAGAAGTGCTCGAACCGTATTTGATGAAAAATGAAATAACAGTTAATAAAGTGATGGAGTCAGAATCAATTAGTTCAGCATTAGCACTTACTATACAAGTTAATGGCATAACAATCGTTCCGTTATCAGGACTACATAAGCAAATTATTCATGACTTCATTGTACAGCCGATAGAAATTACAATTCCACGACAACTTATTATGCAATGGTCACCTAAAAAAGAGAATGACCCGCTGTTTCTCGCGTTTGTTAAGAACTTATTAGCTCAACTACAGCAAAAGAAAAAATGAATATAATATTACAAAAGATAAGCTCATTTCACTAGAGCTTATCTTTTGTATGTATTACCAATAAAGAGCAGTATCATAAAATCCGATTAAAATAAGGAGAAAACCAGCTATACGCTGAATGCTATTTCCTATTTTCCTGCTCTTCTTTAGTAATGCCCCGTTTAATCCCAGATATGAGATGAAGGACATTAATACGACGATAGGAAGAGCAGTTCCTATCGAAAAGAACGTTGGAAACAAGTACCCGTAATTAAATGATAAAGATAAAGGGATTAACGTTCCAAAAAATAGAACGAACATAGTCGGACAAAAAGCTAAGGAAAAGAAGAATCCGAGTAAAAATGAACCAACTTCATTTTGATTTCGTATAAATTTAATCGAGAAGAAATATCTTCTTTTTATAATACCTGACAACAGTAGCCCCATTAAAATTAATAGAGGTCCCATCATTTTTCGTAACCATGGAAAATACAAAGTCAATATTTGCTGAATCTCTTTTCCTAAAAACCATACTAATAGTCCAAGCGTCGTAAAAGCCATTATTTTTCCTAAAATGAATAAAAGTATATGTTTCCATACATGTTCCTTTTGTAAAGATTGGTTGCTATAAAGTGTAATAGCACTAATGTTTCCTGTTAATTGGCAAGGAGCAAGGGTACCTACTATGCCTAATAAAAACGAAAATAAAAGAGGTACAGATTTCGTAGCATTCGCGGCATCCATTAAAGGAGACATGAGTTGATAGCTCCATTCACTAATTGTTGAAAACACGTTATATTCACCCTTCTACTTAAATTGGAATGTTCCTTCATTAGCAATCTGCTTCCACGTATTACCCTCATCCGTAGAAAGGAACACATTTGCTTTCATTGTAGCAAATACAATTTCAGCTGAATTTTGAGGGTTTTGTGATATATACATAATTGTATCTTTAGGATCTAAAGGTGGAATTTGTATGTTTGTCTCCTCATTTGTAGCAATGGATTTCTTCGTTACGATTTGCTTATTGATAGGCGCGTAAATAACATCTTCATTACTTAATGTAATTGCGGTCGATTCAAGTGATTTAGCGAATATTTCAAACGTATTTCCGTAATCTGTAGATAAGTAAACACCGTCTTTGGCACTTACTGCGACTACACTAGATTGATTCGGATGTACGGAAAAGGAATGAATCGTACTTGAAAGACCTTTTAACTTACTATTTTCCCAATCTTGTCCGTTGTTCGTACTGAAATAAAAACCTTGTTGTAATTTAGAATTTGGACGCTCATTGTATAAATAAATTGCTTCTGTATTATATCCGATAGCAAGGTTATGAAAATCAGATTCTCCGTAAAATGCTAGCTTTTCAAGAGTATTACCACCATCAGAACTTTTCAATAATCCTAAAGGGTTTTTTAAATTTGCACCTGGTTCAGGGTGACCGCTGGCAAAGAATCCGTTCTTCGTTGCCTGAAATCCCATATAATCATGTAGCTCAGTCTTAGTTTCAAACCATTTGCCATCTTGATAAACTTTTATCCCGCTATGAGTGGCAATAGAAACACCTAGCATATTTCCTGCATAGCCAATTCCATGAATGTGCTCGATTTTTCCAGATGTAATTTCTTTATAGAAGTCTTGCGGATTCGTATTTGCTGTTTTTGTATTTTTTGGTTGAGATTGCGCCGTTCCTTTCTTCACTGGTGCTGTTTCGACGTTGCTAGAACATCCTGAAATTATTAATAAAGAAGTAATTGCTAACCCTGTTGCTACATAATGTTTCAAATTTGTAGGCCCCTTTCCTATATACGTGATTTTAAGTATATGGAATAAATGTCAAGAAATTGTGGAGTGGTATGCATAATTTAGCGTGGAAGGGACCTTAGTAATGAAAATTCTCCTTTGGCTATGAGTACTATTAATTGACGAAAAATTATAACAATAATAGAATGAATTGTATTGATGATTAGTTTCACAAGCATACATAGAACACTAGGGGGATTATTATGAAATCAACATTTTTTGCTCAAAATAGAGAACGATTAGCAAACACATTACCAGAGGGATCTATTACGATATTATTTGCGGGACAAGCACCGCATATGTCAGCTGATGCACATTATAAATTTGTACCGAATCGTAATTTTTACTACTTAACGGGAATCGATGAACCAAATGTTATTTTTATGCTGAAAAAGGTTGGAAGTAGTGTTGAAGAAACACTTTTCATTGAAAAGTCAGATCCAGTAATGGAAAAATGGGTCGGTAAAACAGTTTCTAACGAAGAAGCAGAGAAAATTTCAGGTATAAAGAAAGTTGTATATTTAGATAGCTTTGAAAAGACAATGTCAAATATACTTTTTACAGAAAATGCGAAGCATCTATATTTAGATATAGAACGTCGTGATTGGAATGGTACGGAGACAAAAACATTAGCATTTGCTAAACATGTAAGAGAAAAATACCCACACGTAACAATTGGTAATGTATATCCGAACATTTGTGAATTACGAGTATTTAAAACAGAGGAAGAAATTGAAATTATTAAAGAAGCGATTGCTGTAACGAAAGATGGTATTTACAATGTGTTAAAAAATGCAAAAGCAGGCATGATGGAGTATGAATTAGAAGCTCAATTTGATTTTACACTGAAATCATCTGGCATTAAGCACCATGCGTTCAATACAATTTTGGCGAGTGGGAAAAATGCTACAGTTCTTCATTATGAAGATAATGATGCACAAATTCAAAATGGTGACTTAGTATTACTAGATTTAGGTGCTCAAAAAGACTACTATAACGCTGATATTAGTTATACATTCCCGGCAAATGGAACATTCTCTAGTCGTCAAAAACAAATTTATAATATTGTATTAAAAGCATTAAAAGAAACAACAGCACTTATTAAGCCAGGATTAAAGTTCGCTGCATTAAATGAGCATACAAAAAAAGTACTGGCAGAAGAGTGTAAAGCAATTGGTTTAATTCAAGAAGATGAAGAGTTATCAAAATACTATTATCATGGTGTCAGCCATTTCCTTGGTTTAGATACACATGATGTAGGAACATATAAAGATAGAGTGTTAGAAGAAGGTATGGTTATAACAATTGAACCTGGTCTTTATATTGAAGGAGAATCAATTGGAATTCGTATTGAAGATGACATTCTTGTAACGAAAGACGGGTATGAAAACTTGTCAAAAGATATCATTAGGGAAGTTGAAGAAATTGAAGAATTTATGAGTGTAAATAATGAACATGTAAAAGGAAACCAAGCTGTAGTTAAATAATAAAAGAGTCATCACTAATTTATTTGAACTTTATCTCGAATCGTGGACAATTAAAAAATCCATGATTCGGGATAGGGTTCTTTTCTTCGAAATACTAATCTTTAATTATTAATCCTAATAAAGTAGCAAACTGAACAGCTTGATATGTTGATACTTTACATCCTCTTAAATCGTTCACTGAAACTGTAAGTGTATCAAAGGTAGAAGAACTAATATCTATCCCCTTCAGTGATGTCTGATCAAAATTAGCTTCATCAAGACTACATAATTGGAATTCAACTTTTTTAAGTTTACAGTCAAAAAAATCTGCATTATTTAATGAAGTTTCATTGAAGATGATTTTTTCTAGTTTGGAATTTCCAAATGCCGCTAAATTCAAAATTGAATTCTCAAATTTAACATTTCCTAAGCTAGATTCTGTGAAATTTACTCCGATTAATTTACTGTTTTTAAATTCGACTCTGTGAACAGAAGAATTGCTTAAATTAACATTTGATAGATCACAGTTTTCAAAACAAACATCTGTAATATCAATATTGCTAAAGTCTGTATTAGTAAACTTACAGTTTTTTATCACCGCATCATATAATCGCACTCTATCTACAGATTCATTTTCGAAAGTGGAGTCTATAATTTCACACACTTCCAATGTTGGATCTTCTTCATAAAAAATATCTTGAAAATTCTTTGAAGATAACTCTGGTGAAATTTTTGGTCTATCAATTTTCATCGTATATCAATCCTCTTCTATTTGATATATTTGTGTAATTTGAGTCCATTGTTTCCTTGTGAGGAACATTAGTTCTTATTATACAAAAATCTAAGTTCTTTTGTGAAGAGCATTTTAGCTACATTTTTCTTATTTAATAATAGCAGTGTTATTGTTTCTTAAGAAATAACGTCAAAATAAATATGGGAACGGCTAATATAGTCGCTACAAGGGAAGTATTTTATACTTTTAAAATATTCGCCTCTTGTAATGTCTCCGCTTTTAGTAATCTTCCAATTAGCTTACGTATTATCTAATTACATCTCCTTATTTTCTTGAAAATCAAGTTCTATAATGATTTTGAAAAAGAAAAAGGAGGGATTTTCCATGAAGCGATTTGTATTAACAGCTGTTACGGTCTCTGTAATATTTTTAATTGCTGCATGTTCTTTGGCCACAAATACAACAAATGATCATAAAAATATGAAAGATAAAAAAACAATACAGGCTGAAACAGCTACAAAACCATTGAAGGTTGAAAAAGGACCAGAAGTTACTTTAGTAGCGAAAGAAGAAAAGCAAAAGTTAGGTAACGGTGTTATTGTTCCAGTCTGGACATTTAATGGCTCATCACCTGGTCCAGAAATTCGGGTGAAAAAAGGTGAAAAGGTGAAAGTGACATTAAAAAATGAATTATCTGCACCAGTATCTATTCATTGGCATGGATATCCTGTCCCAAATAACATGGATGGAATTCCAGGCGTGACACAAGATGCAGTTGAACCAGGAAAAAGTTTCACTTACGAATTTGAAGCGAACGTACCAGGAACGTACTGGTATCACTCGCATCAAGATTCTGTAAATCAATTAGATAGAGGTTTGTATGGAGCGCTCATTGTAGAAGATACAAAGGAAAAATATGATAAAGATTACACATTAATGTTGGATGAATGGGTTACAGATAAAGAAGAAATGAATAAGCAGTTAAAAGAAATGACAAAAGGGCAAATAGGTAATAAATCTAAAGGTAATGAAAATGAGGAAAAGAATGATGATAAGAACGGCATGGCTCATTCTGGTATGGACATGGGCAGTGATCAAAAAGACTCTGGCAATATGGCGGGAATGGACCATGGAAATATGAAGATGGAAGGTCATGATATGAGTATGTATGATTTATTCACAATCAATGGAAAAAGCGGTGATTTAGTAGTGCCATTGAAAGTGAATAAGGGAGATAAAGTTCGTCTTCGACTCGTTAATGCTGGTTATCTATCACATGATATACATGTTCACGGTCATGATATAAAAGTAATTGCGACAGATGGTCAACCAATAAATGATCCAAAAGTTATAAAGGATAAAGTAATTTCAATCGCACCGGGTGAACGTTATGATATTGAATTTACTGCTAATAAACCTGGGAAATGGTATGTTGAAGACCATTCGAAAAATAAAGGTGCAAAAGGAATGAAAGCTGTTATTGAATATGATGGCAGCAAAGAGATGAAAGATAAAGCAGACGAAAAAGAAAAATTACCGAAAGTAGATATCATGAAATATGGTACTAAAAAATTAGGAAGTTTCCCGTTAAATCAAGAGTATACTGCCACATATAATATGGACTTAAATACGCAAATGAATGGAAATGAAATGGTATATACAATTAACGGAAAGGTATTTCCGGATATTGACCCAATTCAAGTAAAAAAGGGTGATTTAGTAAAAGTGAAGTTGGTAAATCGTTCTAAAATGGATGATCACCCAATGCATTTACATGGTCATTTCTTCCAGGTGTTGAGTAAAGATGGAAAACCGATAGAAGGTTCTCCGATTGTTAAAGACACATTGAATTTGAGGCCAGGAGAAGAATATGAAGTAGCCTTTGTAGCAGACAATCCTGGTGAGTGGATGTTCCACTGTCATGATTTACACCATGCTTCAGCTGGGATGGTAACAGAAGTAAAATATACAGATTACAAATCGGATTATGTTCCAAACCGAAACATTCCTAATAAGCCAGAGTAATATTAAGCAGTTATCCTATGGATAGCTGCTTATTCATTTTTGTTGCAAGTACTAATGTATATGTTGGTTATGCCCAGGTGAAGGTGCAGGAGTATGATCTGGGAATGTCGTAAATACGGCAACGATAATTACTACACTAATTGAAAGTAATAACAAAAAACGCTGTTGGATAAAAGTAGAAAAGTTCTCCGATAACAATTGAATCACACAGGACATAGTAATCGTTATAGTAAGTAAAAGGCTAATGAACAATATACTATGAGCTTGTTGAGCGTTTAACATTTCTGTAATCATTGCTCCCATCATACTTGCCATTAATCCAGAGAACATTCCTTCTAAAGCAGTATATAGGTGAAAACGTAGACCGATTAAGAAACCGATAAAACCACTAATTAAAATAGCAAGCAAAGTAGAATATAGTAATTCCCCCTTAAAGAGAATGCCTAAGTAAAAACCAATACTTAAACCAATACTCATACTAAAAGACATAATAAATACCATATACTCCATTAGGGTACCCTTACGTTTAGAAATATAGGATGTAATAAGAATCGAAGTACAGCAAAGTGTTAAGGTAGTTAACGTATAAGCAAACATTATGATACCTCCTTGTCCTATCGTTCATTTCATCATATGTTTATATGGAGGGTACTTATGCTTATTAATATCTGCATATTATCTGCACAATTTCATAGATGTAAGCAAAGGAACGCTTGATTTTTTAGGGCGTCTTTTTTAATTATAAGCATGTGAAAGAAATTGTTATATTATGAGTTTCTATTGTGAAGCCATAAAGAATAAGCGTATAATATTATAGGTCTCCCATTTGCGAGACAAACCGCGAATGATAAATAAGATTGTTGTTTTATCATCGCTTCTAAACATATAGACAATGAAAGTAACACTGGAATACAGATAGGGAGTTATAAAATGAAATTAATTATTGCCGAGAAACCAGATCAAGGGTTGGCTCTTGTTTCACAGTTTAAATATCGCCGGAAAGATGGATATTTAGAAGTAGAAGCGAATGAGTTATTTCCAAATGGAGCGTACTGTACATGGGCAATTGGTCATTTGACGCAGTTATGTAATCCAGAGCATTATCACGCAGAGTGGAAAAAATGGTCACTTGATACGTTACCGATGATTCCTGAACGATTTCAATTTGAAGTAACAAAGTCAAAGTATAAGCAATTTAACGTTGTGAAACAGCTGTTACATAATCCACAGGTAACAGAAATCATTCACGCAGGAGATGCTGGGCGTGAAGGGGAACTGATCGTACGAAATATTATTAATCTTTGTAACGTGCAAAAGCCGATGAAACGTCTATGGATTTCATCTTTAACGAAGCAAGCTATTTACCAAGGATTTAAAAATCTACTTGATGAATCAGATACAATTAATACGTATTACGAAGCATACACAAGATCTTGCGCTGACTGGGTTGTTGGTATGAATGCATCACGTGTCTTTAGTATTTTGTTAAAGAAAAAAGGAATGAATGATGTATTTTCTGCTGGTCGTGTCCAAACACCAACGTTAGCATTGATTGTAAAGCGAGAGAAAGAAATTGAAAACTTTAAGTCAGAGCCTTTCTGGGAAGTGTTTGCAACCTTTAATATAGAAGGAAAGAAATATGACGGGAAATGGGAAAAGGATAATGAATCCCGCTTAAAAGACCCTGATATGGCGAATAAAATTGCGGCATTTTGCCAAGGGAAACCGGCTGTTGTGAAGGAAATGAAAACGGAGCGTAAAGAGTTTCAGCCGCCGCTTTTATTTAACTTATCATCACTGCAAGCAACGGCAAATAAAGCCTTTAAGTTTTCACCGAAAAAGACGCTTGATATAACGCAAGCACTATATCAAAAAGGGATTGTTTCTTATCCACGTTCAGATTCTAACTATGTTACACAAGGAGAAGCAGCGACGTTCCCTGATATTTTACAGAAGTTAAGTCAGTTTGATGAATATAAAGGCTTATTACCGGCTCCGGTTGAATCCATTATGAATAACAAGCGTTATGTAAATGAAAAGAAAGTAACAGATCACTACGCAATTATTCCGACAGAGCAAGTTACAAACCCAAGCAGACTATCAGGTGATGAAAAGAAAATATACGATATGATCGTAAGAAGGCTTATTGCAGCTCATTATGAAGTTGCAATCTTTGACTATACAACAATCATTACGCTTGTAGATGAACGTGCTGAATTCATTTCAAAAGGAAAACAGCAAATTCAAGAAGGTTGGCGTAAAGTTATTTTCCAAGACGATAAAGATGACGAAACCATTCTTCCAATTGTAGCTGAAGGCGAAGAAGGAAAAGTTGTAAAGGTGAAAGTGAAAGAAGGAAAAACACAGCCACCGAAGCGCTATACAGAAGGACAACTTATTACGTTAATGAAAACAGCTGGTAAGTATTTAGAGAATGAAGAGCTGGAGAAAGTATTAAAGAAAACAGAAGGTTTAGGTACGGAAGCGACTCGCGCAGGTATTATTACGATGCTGAAAGACCGTAAGTATATAGATGTAAAGAAAAACCAAGTGTATGCAACTGATAAAGGAAAAGTATTAATTACCGCAATTGGTGACAAAATACTAGCTTCACCAGAAATGACTGCGAAATGGGAACAACGTCTTGCGGAAATTGGTGAAGGTACAGCTTCACCAGCTACATTTATGGAACAGACGAAAAAGCTATCAGCTAAAATTATTGAAGATGCAGTGGAAATGTCAGAGAAATGGGACTTTACTGGATTGCATGTTGAATCGATTGAGCGAAAAGGATCGAAATTTACAACAGGTAAAAAGGTTGGTAGCTGTAAAAAATGTGATGGCGATGTAATTGATAAGTCAACGTTTTACGGCTGTTCTAATTACAACACGACACAATGTGACTTTACCATCTCGAAGAAAATATTAAGTAAAACAATTTCGCAAAAGAATATGACAAAGCTATTAAAAGGTGAAAAGACCGATTTAATTAAAGGCTTTAAAAAGGGCGAGAAAACATTTGATGCGAAGTTAGAGTGGAAAGATAATAAGATTAATTTTGTGTTTGAGAATTAAGTTGTTTTAACAAATAAAAATATGATAATTAAAAAATATCCTATAGAATAGACGCTTAAAAAAGTCTATTCTATAGGATATTTT
>NZ_QPET01000051.1:0-5247 GCF_008368855.1 Bacillus sp. TE8-1
GGGACATAATGGACACGTTTCGAAAACAAATATGCTTCCTTTTATATATCCTAAAGTAGCTGGGCAGCATTTAGCAGAATATTATGGAAAACGGTACGTATCTATTGGAACGTCAGTTTATGAAGGGCAATATAATGTCAAGAATAGCGATGGTGAATTTGGCCCCTATGGAACATTAAAATCGGATGATTCAAGCAGTTATAACTACATCTTTGGACAAGTTAAAAAAGATCAATTTTTTATTGATTTACGTAAGGCAAACGGCGTGACAAAAACTTGGTTAAACGAACAACATCCAATTTTCGCTGGAATAACTACCGAAGGGCCTGATATACCAAAAACTGTTGATATATCATTAGGTAAAGCGTTTGATATACTTGTTCAAATTCAAAAAGTGAGTCCATCTCAACTACATCAATAAATTTGTAATAATGTGGCTCAACGAAGTGTAGTATTGATGATAGTGTTAAGTGTCAATAGTGTTGTTTAGAAATGTCAGTTAGGTTATTTTATTAAAGGATTATTAGATGAAATAAATGTTTTCAAATTAGAGACGATGTGGGATAGAAGCACATTAACATTAAGTTAACAAAATAAAATTCTCCCTAATTAGATAAAATGAGGAACTAAGGAATTTATCCCACATTAACGGACAATAAGAGCTCAACCTCAAAATGCAGCGAAAACAAAGAAGTTAGGCTGGGTGGGTTGCCCGTAAAAAACTGATTGGTGAGGGCTGATTAAAGTTTACTTTATACGTGTGATGAACTAAATTAAGAAATTGATTAGGGTACGTCGTTTCTTTTAGGAATCCTTATTATAAGGATTCCTTTTTTGTACCAAAAAATTTGCAAAGAAAAAAGATAAGATTGGGAACACAATCTTATCTTTAACATAAAGAATTAGCGTATGAACAGAGTATAACAAGCGGCGAGTCATAGTCGATAGTAAACTTCTGTCATGTTTATAAAGAACAACAAAAATTGAGTAAATAAGGCTGTATTGATGGTTATGTCATACAAACCGTGACATTTTGACACTAACGTATGTGACAGAAAAATACTTAGGATTAAAAAAGTAGTTTTTAACACATTAGCAACGAATGAGGAGGAGAGATTTTAATGATAAAAGCATCAGCTCAAAAAACTTTGCAAGATTTTTATTTCTTGTTATTTACCTTTGTATCCGGTTTTTTTTACTTTTGTTTCTATCTGGTCAGCATTACATTTGCATTAGTAATGACGATTATTTTTTGGGGTATTCCCTTATTAGCGTGGGTACTACAAACAACTCACACGTTTGTTCAGTATGAACGCATTCAAACGAAGGTTTATACAGATATATCGATAGATTTATTCGAACCAAGAAAAAAAGAGGAAGGAGATAAATGGATTAAAGCGATAGATACAATCCTCAATAATAGCAACTGGAGGGCTATTTTTTGGCTCATGCAGAAAATTTTTGTTGGAATAATGAGTCTTATATGTGCTGTTTTACTGTATGTAATACCACTAGGATGTATCGTTACCCCCTTACTTTTTCAATATTTTAATATATACTTATTGGGCATTGCAGTAAATTCATTGGAGGCGGCAATTTTTGTCATGATTGCTGGTTTCATTCTCATCTGGATACATAATCTTATTGGAAACAGCTTAGTTCGAATTATTGGAATGTACACGCGTTTCATGTTTAAAGCTATAAAGGAGTGATAATTTGTTTAAGACTTTAAAACTATGGTTTTGGTATGATTGGGCCTTACTTTGTATGCGCTTTATTGTTTGGCTATCATTGATATCAACGACTATCCAACAACAAGATCATTTGACAGTACCACTTTGGATCATAATCCTTTGGGAAGTCGTTTCATTTTCAGTACCTTGGATTTGTTTAATGTTCAGCTATCGCTATTATTTATTTACTGAAATAATATTATTTGGCGGAGTTTGTTTCTATTTAACTTTATTATTTCCGTTAGCGTATCTTGCTTTTTTAATGCCAACTTTTATGATTGCGGCAAATAGCGTTCATAAATCTTACCGCTGGTCGGGTCCTATCACAATTATTTTGTTCCCGTTGCTCATTGCGATATTTTCTAAAGTGACAGATTTATGGGTAATCATCCTACAACTCAGTTTAGCTTTTGCTATGGGCTCTTTCTTTCGTTTACTGGCTATTAATTACCGTCAAAGTGAAATTATTCGGAACCAGAAACATGTATTGGAACAGTACGTATCCCAAGTTGAGCGGATTACATTACTGGAGGAACGTGATAGGCTCTCAAAAGACTTACACGATACGATGGGACATTCCTATACTTCAATTATTATGGGGATGGAAACATTGCGTATGGAATTAAAGTCTAAAGAAGGAGAGCAGCAGCTAGATTCATTATTACAATTGGCCCGTAACAGTATGGAAGAAGTAAGACTGTATTTACACCAATTAGATTTATCACAAGAGTCGCTTCCCTTAGCTACCACACTACAACAATTGACAGAGGAATTTAAGAAACATGCAAAAGTAAATGTACGTACTCGAATAATAGGGGAAGAGTATATAGTCTCCAAACAATCAAAAATGACACTATATCGGAGCTTGCAGGAATCACTAACAAATGCTGTTCGACATGGGCATTCCACAGAAATCATTGTGTCACTTCATTTTGAACCACAACAGATAAGATTGGATGTACAGGATAATGGCTGTGGGGTAGAAGAGTGGAAGGATGGCTTTGGATTAACTGCAATGAAAGAGCGTGTAAGTCAGTCACAAGGAAGAGTCATTGTTTATTCCAAAAAAGGGGAAGGGACATTAATTTCATGTGTTTTACCGAAACAAGTACAATTGGCTAACGAACAAATTCGTCTGTGTATTGTCGATGATCATTCTTTTATCCGAGAAAGTCTTCATACAATTTTGGGTGGACTGGAGGATTTACAAGTAGTGGGAATGGCTGAAGATGGAGAACGGGCTTTGGAATTGTGCGAGAGATTAAAACCAGATGTAGTATTAATGGATTTAGAGATGCCAAATCTGGATGGGATTCATGCAACTAAAATGATTAAGAAAAAATGGCCGGACATTCGTGTACTCATTCTGTCAACCTTCCAGAATACAGAAAGGGCCAAAGAAATCATACGAAATGGTGCGGATGGATATGTATTGAAATCCATAGATTCGCGTGAACTAGCTGAATCAATTCGTCTAGTCTATCGAGGAGGCACGATGATTACTCATGACTTGTTCCATAGGATGTGGGAAGAAAATGAAGAAACAGGATTATTTGAATCACGATCAGCTGGAATAGAGTATGGATTGACGAAACGAGAATTAGAGATTTTGAAACTATTATCACAAGGAAGCCGTTATAAAACAATAGCTTCGACACTTTACTTGTCAAACGGAACAGTAAGAAATTACGCCTCCAATCTCTATGAGAAGCTAGGAGTTAAAAATCGAGAAGAAGCAGTACAAAAGGCAAAAGATATAGGATTACTTTCATGACTCTCCCACTTGAACTAGTTAGCTGAAGTTAATGGGGAACTTACAGATGATGCAGGACATCACTACCCAATCCCACATTTGAAACTACAATGAAAAATAAAGATTTGGAACGCCTCTGCTTTTTTGTGAAAAAAGTTGTTTAAAAAGGTTATTTGAATTCTCATATCGAAAAAGTAAAACACTATAGACGAAGACTATAAAATTTGTAGACTATAACTAAATTTGAAACAAGGTTTAAGGTAGATGAATGTCTTATTGAAACCTATCTTTACAAAGGACTGGTAAATAGTTTTCATATTTGTTAGTACATCGGTTCTAAATCTAAAAATAAAATAGGTATTTGGGTCAATAACATCTTTGATTTAAATGTTATTGACCCAATTTAGAAAATATCTATTAAGTTGCCATGAGTAATTTTAGAATTGAAAGAGGGAATTTCGTAAATTCGGGGATAATAGTACTCACTAAATTAAAGCTCTCTATAAAGAGAAGAATTTAGAAACTAAAGAAATCAGTGTGAAGGTGCTTGATTGTAGTCAAATATAAAATATGTTGTTTTGAGTTGAAGTAAGATGTGTAATTGAAAAAGATAACAGGATAATATATTTCTAATTATTTAAAGGGAAAGGGATGTGATTGAGGTGAATAATACATATAATGAAAAGACGCATACATTGATTAAACAATTATTAAAAAAGTTTTCACCAAAAGTTCCTGGCTTTGTATATATGGCCAGTTTTGATAGCGGAGTAACGTATAAAGGTGCAGTTGGCTTAGCTTCTATAGAGGAAAATCTACCGATAACCACAAAGAGCGTTTTTAATATCGCCTCAGTTTCTAAACAATTTACAGCGTTTTCTATATTACTCTTAGAACAAGAGGGAAGATTGAGTTTAGATGATTCAATTGTAAAGTTTGTCCCTTCTATAGGAACATATGCTGAACCAGTAACATTGAGGCATCTAATTCATCATACTGGCGGACTAGTTGATTATATGGAATTGGCTCAAGCAGAAAATATTAAATTTACTGATATATTAACTGTGGAACAATCGCTAAAACACCTTAATGGTCATCAAATTGCAAGGTTCCCTGTTGGCACAAAATTTGAGTATAGCAATACAGGATATTTTTTATTGTCATTGGTGGTAGAGAAGGTAAGCGGGAAGTCTTTACGTCAGTTTGCAAAAGAACGTATTTTTGATTCTTTAAATATGAAAGACACAACAATTGTAGATTGCTACCCAACTACTATATCAATTGCTAGGGGGTATTCAAAGAATGAACAAGGAGCATATATGGTCTATGAAAGCCCTTGGGAACATACAGGTGATGGGGCAGTTCATGCAACAGTCGAAGACCTGGTAAAGTGGGGAGAAAATTTAACTACGGGTACCGTTGGCGGAAAAGAACTTGTTAAAAGAATGAGCGAAATAGGTCCGGAAATTTCTCCAACTGGGGAAACAATTATTGACAATGAAGATTATGCTTTTGGGCTAAGGCTTGCAGAAGGTTTTAACTGTCGATACTTGGAACATTCAGGTAGCTGGGCAGGTTATCGTTCATACTTCATGCGGTTTCCAAAAGAATATTTGACTGTTGTAGTACTAAGTAACTATGATGGATTTGACTCTAAAAAATATGCTAATGAAATAGCGGGAATTATTTTAGAAAAGTAAAAAATAGGGTGTAGAAGAGTATCTGGATTTGGTTAACCACCAGTGGTTTTAGGGGAAATTG
>NZ_QPET01000052.1:0-12041 GCF_008368855.1 Bacillus sp. TE8-1
AATTAAGTATGTAATTAAAAAAATCTATTTCACTAGTTTTAATTGTTTAGATTTTAATCTCATATAATTGAGAGACAAGTTTTTTACTTTCTTAAAATAAAGTTATGTATACAAGAAAAGTTAGAGAATTATTTTCTCTAACTTTTCTTCGCTAGTATTTGAAATTAAAAAGATGGTGGTGTTACTCCAAATATAACAGTGACTTTGTTTAAAGAAGTATTTTCCCATTTATGCTTTGCATAAGGTGGGATTTTAACACTATCACCTGTATTGAGAAGTAAAACTTCATCATTTAAATATAGTTTTACTTGTCCTTCCATAATAAATGCTATTTCTTCCCCTTTATGTGCTACAGGCTCCATAGATGAAGCAGTATGAGGTAACAGATTCATTAAAGCCAATTCTAGTGCTCCATCTAAATTAGGAGATAATAGCTCATACGAAACATTGCCGCTTTCAGGAAAAGTTATTTTTTTCCTTTGGTTAGCTCTTACAACTAATTCTTCTGTATTGGTATCCTCTAAGAAAAAATTAAACAATGGAATATTTAATCCTACAGAAATTAATTTTAATGTTTGTAATGAAGGATTTGTGATTCCTTTTTCAATCTGACTTAACATGGAAGGTGTTATATCAGCTAACTCAGCTAAACGCTTACTGGTTAATCCGGCATCTTTTCTAAATGCCATAATTTTGTGACCAACATTAATATCGTTCATATATGTAATCCCCTTTAAATAAGTAAATAAAATTAAATTATTATTAATTTTATTTACTTATACTTAATATATTGTTAATATATACTTAATTATAATAAATTATGATTAAGTTTAAAACATCATATGTACATATGGCAGCAGCTGCAAAAAAGTGGGAAAAAGATTTGCCTAGAAACAAAGTGGCTACTATTTTTGAATATACAGCAGGTTATAGTAAAGCAGTAGAAGAAGGAAGAACATAAGTTAATAAGAATTAATTGTGCTATTTTATTAACGATGAAAAATCAAAGCATTTATTTTAAGGTAATGCAGTAGTTGCTACTCGTCTGAATAATTGATATACAAATAAAAGTTGATGGATCGCATCCTCTATTTGTATATCTACCATGTGGAGTAGGATTTGGTGGAGTTTCGTTTAGTTTGAAAATTATGGGATGGGATCATGTACATGTAATTTTTGCTGGGCCTATCCATTCTCCGTATATGCTAATAGGTATGATGACCGGATTATATGATGGGATTTCCATACAAGATTTTTAATGAAAAGGATTCTAATAAGTAAAGGACAACTTAAGAGTAGACTTCAATGCTGTATTGTAAAATTTTTAAGGAAGTGAAAATAGTATGAAATCAGCTTTAAATAGTATTATGATCTCCTCGATTTTTGCAGTAGGAGGGATCCTTTCGCTTTTGTTTAATTTAATGGGGAATCAAGATTGGATCTGGAATTGGGTAGGGCTATTACTGGCATATCTATCTTTGGGCATTTTAATCGGTTTATATAATAAAACTGTGGATCACAAAACATTTCCTAAAATACTAAAAAGAACTTTGTTTATTTCCTTTAATGTTACTATATTAGGGATAATCATAGGAGTAACATACCAACTATTAGGAAAGTGGAATCTTACTATAATGATGTATTATTGGTTGATAATTTTATTACTACATTTAATTACTGTAATAACTTTATTCATCCTAGTATTGGAAAACAGTAATAGTAAAAATTATAGCCCACTATATAATTTTATTATACTTTTAAACATTTTCCTTACCTTAGGACCAGTATTATTTCCGGTAGTTTTAACTATTATAGGAAATGCCATGAACGCTAGTGCAGGGCACTAATTTTCACCTATATAGATTATTAAAATGATTAGTCCAAAATTGAGATTGGTTAAGTTAAAAAACTTAATAAGCTAATAGAATAATAAAACTAAACGACTTAAAGTGGAATGATTTGATAGAAAGAAGATTATAATATGAAAATTAAGCTTAAGAAAAAAAGAATTATAAGTGTATTGTTGGCTATTACATTAGTAGCAATAGGGTATTACATGTTTCAATCTATTACAAATCCTAAGCTGGTAAATGCGGAAGAGGGAAACAGTGTTCAACAAGTGAGCAGTCTACCTAAAAATGAATTAAAAAAATCGATACCTAATCGTTTTGATGGTAAAGAAAGAAAAGTTGCATATTTAACTTTTGATGATGGACCAGGAAAATATACAGCTAACCTATTAGATGTATTAAAGAAAAATGATGTAAAAGCAACATTCTTTTTAATTGGCGAAAATGTGAAAAGGTTCCCAGATTTAGTGAAACGAGAGCATGTGGAAAACCATTATGTAGGCATGCATAGTATGACACATGATTTTAAAAAGTTATACACCAATCAGGAATATGTTAAAGAAATGAAAGAAGATCAATCTTTAATTAGAAATGTTATTGGAAACTCACCGAAATTAACACGCCCACCATATGGATCAATGCCTGGATTAAATGAATCACTTCGAAATGAAGTGGTCGGAAATAATTTAAAAGTATGGGATTGGACAATTGATTCTTTAGATTGGAAATACAATAAATTACCTGTTGATGTAGCAACTGCGAAAATTGTTCAAAATGTCTTAGCAGGTGCAACGTCTTCAAAAGAAATTGTTTTAATGCACGATATTCATCCACAATCTGTCGCGGCAGTTCCAGCAATTATAAAAGGGTTAAAAGAAAAAGGGTATGAATTTGAAGCTTATGATGAGAATAATCATTTTCCAATAAATTTCTGGCATGATAACCGAATATAAAAAGATATGTATGAGTTAAAAGACAATTAGAATGGAATAGGCAATTCATATAGGGTTTAAATATTTATAAGAGCGTGTTTAGATAGATGAAAACACGCTCTTTTTACTGGACTATTTTTTCATTCATTCCTACATAAGCATTGGATATTTCGCATGTTTGTCTAGAGTGAAAAGAGCTCATAAAAAACCGCCATTATTCACGTTCTTCTTCATATAATTGCACCGCACTTATTTTTTATATGTGGTTAAAACTAGTTTTTAAGAAGCATATGTTTTAGCAACTGCAGAAATTCTTTATCACTTTTATCATCTTTTATATAATCCTGTTCATAGTTAAAAATCATTCGTACTAACATAAAAGCTGTTAGCGGTAATGGTACCTTATGCAAAGCCCCTTGCTGATAACCTTTTTCGAGCAAATTACTTATCATGTTAATTGCTTCTTCTTCAGATTGTTTAAAACAAGTTGTAATTTCAGGTGAATGGTACTCTTTATATTCTTGAAAGAGTGTAGAAACAAACGGATCTTGATGATATTCTAGGCTGATATAATGGAGAATTTTTTGTATTCGAAGTAAAACATCTTTTTCTTCTTTATATAAATTAAATAATTGTGAGCGTTTAAGCTGGATATGACGCATATAGCAGTCGCATAATATTTCAGTTTTATCTGTATAGTAATAATAAATAGTACCTTTACCAACTTTAGCTGTCTTTGCAATTTCATCAACTGTTGTGTTACGGACACCACGCGTAGAGAACAGTATTGTGGCAGATTGAATGATTTTCATCTTTTTATTTTCTTTTTCTAATTTGATCATTGTCTACACCCTATCCTTGAGATATTTAGCGAAGTTTTCTTTCATTACATTCTCTATCATTCTATTTGTCATTTTTTAAAGCTTAATAGAAAGTCCCTAGTTGCTTCTTATAGAATAACATACACCATTTTTATTTCTAGTATATAACTATAATAGAATGTAATTGTATCACTTAGGATAAAAATGAAAGTTTAAGGTAATAATTTTTTAATCGGACGATGAGAATTCAAGTGAAAGAGGGCTATGATTTCTTTCTTGATTGAATTATTTGATTTTTTATTCAATTCATTTTATTATATAAACATGACTAAAAGATGTTTTTAGTCGGATTTTTTTACAGAAAACCGACTGATATTTGATTTTAGTCGGTTTCTATACTATTTGAGAGAAGGTAGACACTATGTGTGGAATTGCAGGGTGGATAGACTGGTCTAAAGACCTGTCTCATGAACAAGAAACGTTAAAAAAAATGACAGATGCTATCATTCACCGAGGACCAGATGCAGAGGGGCATTGGTTTTCAAAACGAGCGGCATTAGGTCATCGACGTCTCATCGTCATTGATCCTGAAGGTGGCCTTCAACCTATGCTGTATAAAGATGGAAATGATACGGTTGGCCTTACGTTCAATGGAGAAATTTATAACTATCAAGAATTACGTAAAGAACTTGAGGAGAAAGGTCATGAATTTCAGACCAAGTCAGATACAGAGGTATTACTACACGCTTACTTAGAATGGCAAGAAGATTGTGTTCAACACTTAAATGGGATTTTTGCTTTTGGTATTTGGGATGAAAGATTTGGGAAATTGATGCTTGGTCGTGACCATCTAGGCGTGAAGCCTTTATTTTTCGCTCAAAGGGGAAGCGCAATTCTCTTTGGTTCAGAGTTAAAAGTTTTACTTTCGCATCCACTTGTAGATGCTGAGGTAGATAAAGAAGGACTTTCTGAAATATTTTGTCTTGGACCAACACGTACTCCTGGTCATGCTATTTTCAAGGATATACATGAAGTGCGTGCTGGCCATTATATGACGTTTACCTCTAATGGTTCGAATACGACACAGTATTGGAAACTTGAAAGTAAAAAACATGTAGATGATATTGATACAACAGTCGAGACAATCCGCTCCATTTTACAAGATACGGTTAAACGTCAGTTAATTGCTGATAAACCAGTGGTATCTATGCTTTCCGGAGGTTTAGATTCCAGTGGTTTAACAGGTTTAGCAGGAAACGAATTTGGGAATAAAGGGGAACGTCTTCATACATATTCCCTGAATTTCATCAATGATGAAAAAGACTTTGAGCAAGACTTCCTTCGTTTTGATCGTGATGAACCTTGGGTGAAACGTGTGGCTGAATATGTAGGAACAAAGCATCATTCTATAGAGTTAGGATCAGATAGTTTAATAGAGTATTTATTAACTCCAATGCGAGCGCGTGATCTACCTGGAGTTGGAGAACTAGAAACGTCTCTTTATTTGCTATTTAAGGAAATGAAGAAAGACGCAACAGTTGCACTTTCAGGCGAATCCGCAGATGAAGTATTCTCAGGATATCCATGGTTCCATCAAGAGAAGTTTCTAGATGCAGAGATATTCCCTTGGAGTGTTAATTTATGGTATAGTACAGAAATTTTATCAGAGGATTTTAAAGCGAAGATTAGCCCTGAAAAATATCAAAAACAAAAATTTGAAGATGCGGTTGCTGAGGTTCCCTTTTTAGAAGGTGAAAGTGATCTGCAAATGAAGCAACGTCAAATGTCTTACATGTTTATTACACGTTTCTTGCCATTTATGCTAGAACGAAAAGATCGCACAAGTATGATGAATGGCTTTGAAGTACGAGTTCCATTTTGCGATTACCGGCTTGTAGAATATCTATGGAATGTCCCATTCGAAATGAAAAGCATAGACAATATTGAAAAAGGTATTTTACGTCGAGCTTTTGAAAATGTACTTCCAGAGGATGTACGTTATCGCAAAAAAAGTGCATATCCAAGCACTAAGGATGCCTCTTATCTACAAGGTATTAGTGATTGGATGTTACATGTGTTGAACAATCCTGAATCACCTATTTTGCCATTAATTAATGTAGAAAGAGTTCGTGCAATTGCAGAAGGAAAAGACGAAGTAATTTCAGGTAAT
The DNA here is from genome assembly GCF_008368855.1 of Bacillus sp. TE8-1. Classification (NCBI taxonomy): domain Bacteria; kingdom Bacillati; phylum Bacillota; class Bacilli; order Caryophanales; family Bacillaceae; genus Bacillus; species Bacillus sp. TE8-1. Next base: position 5,774 of record NZ_QPET01000052.1, read on the forward strand.
GATGCACGAGGTATAATAGATTATTTACTTCAAGTTAATAGTTGGCTTCAAGAATATAATATTAAATTAGTATGGTAGATGTAATTTTCAAATAAAGAGAATAGCTGAAACATTAATGACCTAAGTGAACCGCACCTTCAATGTATTAGATAGTTATCTAATAATTGGAGATGCGGTTTTATTATTTTGATTTGCAATAACTCTAATCAGTTAGTAAATTAGAGTCAAATAAATTATATTTTAAAAGTGTATTAGGATCTGCAAAATATATTTTAATATTTCTACCAATAAGTGGCCAACAATTATTTGGAAACCTAATAAATAAATTAAGTGAATTTTAATATGATGAAAACATGGGAACCGTACTGTATGAATCAATTGTCATTGTTGGAGGATATTGATGAAAAGAAGATATGTAGACTTATAGTGAAGGAGCTGAAAAACATGGATTATATAAGTTATTTAAGAAATATGGTTGGACATGAAAAAGTGATTATGGTGGTCGCAGGTTGTTTTGTATTGAATGAAAAGAATGAAGTGCTTCTACAATTACGATCTGATAATGGAAGGTGGGGACACCCTGGCGGATTTATGGAGTTTGGCGAGACAGTGGAAGATACAGCAAGGAGAGAAGTGTTTGAAGAAACTGGTTTGAAATTAGGACATCTTGAATTCTTTAATGTGTATTCTGGAAAAAAATACGAAAGAACGCTATCTAACGGTGATCAAGTTGCCTTAGTGAAATTGACTTATATTTGTAGAGATTTTCAAGGAACATTACATACGGATAACGAAGAAAGCTTACAGCTAAAATTTTTCCCCTTAGATAACTTGCCTGAACTATGGCAGAATCAACAAGAAGTATTGGATGATTTGTTAGAGTATATGGAAAGAAAGAAGTAAATCTTCCTATCGAGTAGACAAAGGAGCCATATGGTTACGCACATTTAGATAATATAAGACTCACCTAAAATTAGAAAAAGGACAAGCCCTGTTATTATGAGGTTTGTCCTTTTTTGATATTATTTTCCTGCCAATAATGAAGATTATAGGTAACAGAGATAATCATTAAACAGCTATATAAGCTAAGGTTTTACACCATCCATAAAGTGAAAAAGGCGTTATCCTTTCTTATGATTCTACAGAAAGAATTGCCTATTTTATATTTCTAGGATAGTTTTAGATACAAAAACACAGAATTTAGCAATCTATACATGACTTAATGCAAAATATATATTGCATTTATGTTGTTAATAATTTAATATATAGAATATGAGATTTATTTTATTAAGTTATCTTTACAAGTGAGGTGTATTTAATATCTGTAAGTAAAGTGAAGATTGCAAGGGTTGAAAAGGCCTGACCCAACAAGAGTTGGCCGATATTGTAAACGTTACATGACAAACCACTAGTTTTATTGAAAGTAATAAATATAACCCTTCTTTAAAACTTTGCATTCATACAGCTAAAACACTAGATAAAAGTTTAGATAAATTATTTTGGGAGGAATTTTAAAATGGAAAAACTAAAAAAATGGTTTTCACTCAGTACACACCCAGATGAAAGAATTCAACAAATCGAAATGAAAATTTGGGCTCAATCTGGAATTATTGTTCTATTTATAGCTTTTGTTGATTTTATAATAAGAGGAGCATATCTACACCGTCCATTTTTAGAATGGGCTGCTTCATTAGCCATTATAATTTGTTATATGATATTCGTTTTTATTAAATCTATTCTAACTGGTGTCTATGAAACGGATATTAATAATAAAGAACAATTAAAAGAAAAATTAAAAGAAAAAATGAGTAATACCTTTATTTTATGTTTTGTCGCAATAGGTGCTACCACATACAAATATAACTTACCTGAAGATTTCGTTGGATGGTTATCAGTAATAGCAAGATTTATTATACTTTTCGCTTTCCTATTTGGTATTCAATATCTTATTACAGTATTAGCATGGAAGAAATCAAATAAAATTTAATAAGTATAGACAAAAAAGCTTATCTTTTAGCACTTAATGATAAGCTTTTTATTATTTTTTCATCTTTTTTCGTTTTGGTGTACAATGAATTTCTTAGCTTGATAGCGATGGGATAGAACCACATCGCCATCAAGCGGAAATTTTATAGTACCCCAGAACAAAATTTCGTGCTAACTTGTAACAAGAAAAACATGTAAAATTGCCCATAGATAACTATCTTATATTAATTACATAAATTAGTGTGTGATATAATAATATAAAGATATTACATTTAAAGGGGGATTCAAATTGGTTAAAAACTTACCTTTACTAATAGTGATTTTACTACTTGGTATAAGTTCTTCTACGTTAAGTACGAATGGATACTTTTCTCCAGTTATAGAATGGTCTTTAATGATTATAAGTATTATTTTAAACATTACTGCAGTGATAGGTTTATCACTACACGTTCTTGTATACCAACCTATGAAAAGATTTGAAAGAAATTTAAAAGAAACATGTAAATAAAATAATTATATTTGAGGTAACACCCCATCGTTATCGAGCTAAAAAATGTATCCATAAAAAGAAAAAATACGCTATTCTTTCTGTAGAATCATAGGAAAGGATGGCGTATTTTATTTTAGGATGTATTTTGTTCTGTTAGCTTGATGGTGATGTGGGGGAAAGGCACATAGAGTATGAGTTAGTAAAAATTTAAAGTAAAGTAAGAAAGCAATTACTAGGAAGTGGATTTGAAGCTGGGCATGAAAGGTTAGCTTTTTGCTTATCTGGATTTTATGGGATGTATAAGTTAAGAGTAAAAGGTGTAAAGGTGATATAATAATCTTATTAATAAAATGGGGTTTTAATATGGAAAATAAAAAATCAGCGGAATTTTTATTGAATTATTCTTGGGAAGGAAAAACAAAAGAAAAAATAATTTTAGAAATGGAATGACCTGATTATGAACAAGATTATTTAGACGATGCAATGAATGAATTAGGACCAAAAGAAAAATATTATGGTATGGATCTAGATAGTTATTTTGTTTTAAGAATGGCTATGGATGAAGATGATGTTGGCCCATTAAATGATGATATTATATATAAAAATTAAATATAGTTAGGGGAATTATTGATGGCAGAGTATAATTTTTGAGATATTGTAAGGGTATTTTATCCGTATGTACCAAAAGTGAAAAAACTCTAAATTCAATACTTATGAAGTTTAGAAAGGCTAAAAGAGTTAGTCTTTTTTTATTTTTTAATTTTACAATTTTACAATTTTACATTTATTTAAAATTGTAAAATTGTTATAATAAATATTATTAATAAAATGGGGGTTTTGACATGGAAAATAATAAAATAGAAAACAAAAAATCAAGTGCTTTTTTATCTAACTATTCATGGAAAGGGAGGGATAGAAAACAAATTATTGAGGAAATGGAGCTTGAAGATTATGAACAAAAATATTTGGATCAAGCAATGAAGGAATTAATACAAGAAGAAAAATATTCTGGTTTCGAATTAGATAAGAGAATTATGTTACTATTTGAAATGAATGAAGAAGAAGATGATGGATTTGATGAAAATGATGCTGAATATATGGGTAAAGAAGTAGGTGAATAAAATAGAAAGATTTAAATCAGGTGATATAATAATCTTATTAATAAAATGGGGGTTTTGACATGGAAAATAATAAAATAGAAAACAAGAAATCAATTGATTTTTTATCGAATTATTCATGGAGAGGGAAAGATAGAGAACAAATTATTAAGGAAATGGAACTTGAAGATTACGAACAAAAATATCTAGATCAAGCAATTAAAGAATTAGCAGCTGAAGGAAAATATACTGGATACGATCTGGATAGAAGAATTCTTTTATTAATTGATATGCATGAAGATGAAGATGATTTTGATGAAGATGATGTTGTTTATATCAGATAAAGGGATAGGTGAATAAAATGGAAATATATAATTCAGGAGATATTGTAAGGGTATTTTATCCTTTTAAATCAAAAGCATTAAGTAATGACAATGAGGAGCCGGTAGGAAAAAGAAGATTCGGTCTTATTATATACGCTGGGAATAACAGAACCCTAGCTTTACCTATTCTTCAAATAACTTCGCATGGAGGTAGAACAGAGCAAACTAATTATAAGTTGAGAGCAGATGAAATTAAAGTTCCAGAAAGTGTTACATATTACAAACGTTCAGCTCAAGGAAAAGTTCCTGTATATGGAGTGATCAAAAACGAAAGAATTGAGTTTTTTGATGATGATGAAATATCAAGGCCATTAACTAGCGTAGGTTTAGATACAAAGATTGCCGTACTTAAAAATTACAAAGATCTTTTGAAAAAGAGGAACTTTGTAGAAGTGTTAAATGAAGAATCACCAGGTCATATGGAAGCAATGGAATGTTTTGAACGTGCGATTATCGCTGAAAAGTTAAGCTTTTTAACTACAGATCTAGGGGAATGTAAATATGAACATATGGAAGATAAAATACTTAAAGTAAATAAAATACAACCATTAGGAAAATCAGATACAAAAAAAGAGTCCATTTCTACGCTGTTGAATTAACAGATGAAGAAAACATGGATTCTTTTTTTATAGCATTGCTACAATGAAGCAGCCTAAACAGGTTGCCAGAGAATGGGGAAAGCCAAAAACAGCTGTTGATTGGTTAAAAGAAGATGAAAGGTTTTATAATCTACAAAAGGATATTAGTAAGGTGTTTAAAGAGCCACCAAATCCACACCCTAATAAATATAAAGCTTTTTCTTTATTCCGCAAAAATACGTTAGAAAATGCTATGGAAAGATAAAAGGAATCTAATACTAAATTAAGTCTAGAGCAACTGATAGAGTTGATCTTTTTTTATTATTTATTTTTTAAAAGGAGGTGTAGAGTTGCTTCTCATAGATGTTTCACCGTATATGTTTTATTGCAGCATCATATTATTTGTGCTGTTGACGCTTTATAAGATAATGCAAAAGCGTAAAGTGAAAAATATATTCTTAAAGTCAGCGATCAGAGACATTGATCAAATGGATGGACGACAATTTGAATTCTTTCTTGAGGCTATATTTACAAAGCTGGGATATAAGGCAGCTGTCACGAACGGTAGTCATGATTTTGGGGCAGATCTAATATTTGAAGGAGAAAATAGAGTTGTTATTCAAGCGAAAGATATGGTTGTAAGAACAGAGTAGGAATTAAAGCTATACAAGAAATTTATGCAGCTAAAGCCTTCTATAAAGCTAATGAAGCATGGGTAATCACAAATAGTACATATATATCATGTAACTCGTACACTTGGCCAGGTTGTAATTGTTTCATGATGTCTTCTAAATGAATTTGTATATATACCGGTCTCAATTGAGCAGGTTTTGTTTTAAATACCACTTTTTCGAATTCTTTTCTATATATTTTAGTTGGTAATTTAAGACGTGATAAATAATATCCTTGCTTATCTTGGATAGACTTAAAGTCTTGTAAACGAAAATATCCTAAGTCACGAATATATAGTTCATTCTTTTGTATCATGCCTGTTCGAGTTGCACCATACGCCTGATCACTTCGCTTTCCTGGTTCAATTTTTACATCAGAAAATTCTCCACTCAATAAGTCATACTCTAATTGAATTTTTACACCAGCTTTATGACTACACCCTCCGGCACCAGGATAAGTAGATGCGAATCGATCTGGAACTTGAAAGGTTGTAGAATCAAGGATGCGAATGCGTTCAAAGTAAGCAGAAAGAGAATGAGAAATTTTAGATAAAACTTCAATTTTAGCTTGTAAAAGTGTAGTAAATACAGTTCGAAAGAAAGCTACAGAAGCTGAGTTAAAGCGTCGATTAAGTCCCTCCGGACTTAATAAAATTCCTGTTGAGGTTTCTAATTGACTACAAAGTTGAGTAAGAGAGGTAGGAGCGATTTGTTGATTTAACCATAAACACAAAGATAAAAAATGGTGCCCATGGCACTTACGTTTTCGTCTCATTCCGCCAGCTTCTATAGCTAATTGATTAAGTGTAGCGGGAGACATATATCGATATAACTCTTCGGCAAATAAAGACAACTCTTGTTTTTGATGCATATTCATAAAAAGCACGCCACCCTTTCTCATTAATATAAGAAAATAGTAACGCGCTTTTAATTTCAAGAATAGTCCGAATGTCGATTTGAAATAAAGTTGTACTGTTTATAAAAAAGTCCTACCGTTTGAAAAGATGGATTAAAAATGGTTTTAATTGTATTTTTTTGAACGGTCGTGCTAAAATATAAACAT
>NZ_QPET01000053.1:0-1000 GCF_008368855.1 Bacillus sp. TE8-1
GGAATATCGGGAAGACAGGATTTGAACCTGCGACCCCCTGGTCCCAAACCAGGTGCTCTACCAAGCTGAGCCACTTCCCGTTAATAAAAGCGCGCCCGAGAGGAGTCGAACCCCTAACCTCTTGATCCGTAGTCAAACGCTCTATCCAATTGAGCTACGGGCGCATATGGTGCCGAGGGCGGGGGTCGAACCCGCACGGTGGTCACCCACCGCAGGATTTTAAGTCCTGTGCGTCTGCCTGTTCCGCCACCCCGGCATGTCATATTGAAAATTGGAGCGGAAGACGGGATTCGAACCCGCGACCCCAACCTTGGCAAGGTTGTATTCTACCACTGAACTACTTCCGCAAGACATGTATGAGTTATTTTATTAAAAGTGCGGGTGAAGGGAGTCGAACCCCCACGCCAAAGGCGCTAGATCCTAAGTCTAGTGCGTCTGCCAATTCCGCCACACCCGCATATTTCATTAAAATGGTGAGCCATGAAGGACTCGAACCTTCGACCCTCTGATTAAAAGTCAGATGCTCTACCAACTGAGCTAATGGCTCTTAATGGCTGGGCTAGCTGGATTCGAACCAGCGCATGACGGAGTCAAAGTCCGTTGCCTTACCGCTTGGCTATAGCCCATTAATTAAGAATGGTGGAGGGGGGCAGATTCGAACTGCCGAACCCGAAGGAGCGGATTTACAGTCCGCCGCGTTTAGCCACTTCGCTACAGTCCGGCATAAATGGTGGAGGATGACGGGATCGAACCGCCGACCCCCTGCTTGTAAGGCAGGTGCTCTCCCAGCTGAGCTAATCCTCCATTTTGCCTGGCAACGTCCTACTCTCACAGGGACAAGGTCCCAACTACCATCGGCGCTAGAGAGCTTAACTTCCGTGTTCGGTATGGGAACGGGTGTGACCTCTCTGCCATCATTACCAGACTGTATTCATTTAAGACAAGAATCATTGTAACTCATTTGACTTTGAAAGTCAACAAGTTTTTTATATTCTTTCAA
>NZ_QPET01000054.1:0-11205 GCF_008368855.1 Bacillus sp. TE8-1
CTGTGGTGCCCCCAAAATATGAAGTCCCTTGAAATTAAAATACCTTTATTACCTAACCTTTAAAAAAGAGGTCTTTCCAATCCATATAATATCAAAAAACATTAAAAAAAAGTCTAATTAATTTTATGTTTTGACTATTTGAAAATAAGTCGAATAAAACAATATTAAGATTTCTGGATATTAATTAGTTTATTATATAAAAATAGCGCTTTCTAATTAGCTTTTACTAATAGAAATACACTATTTATAATAAAATATTTTTATTCTTTTATCCCTTCAAGTCTTTCCTTCGTATTAATTTCTTCTCCACTTATACGCTTTTCAAAAGACTTTCTCCAACTATTTGAAAGTGCATTTACTTCTAATATCCTTTTTACCCCTTCAATATTTTGTTTTTCCTTATGCATGATACGATTAGCAAACGCTACTGAAACACCTTTTGGATCAGACTGTAGTTTTTTTAAGGTATCGACTGATGATACCCATCCTTCTTTTAATACACGAAAATAAAATCCTGTATATCCTGTTTCTTGAAAATATAGTGGTAACTTTGGAATATTATATTTTTTTGCTAATTTAAAACAAGGTTGCCTTGGCTGTGTTACCTGTACGATTGCCTGTCCTAGCTCAAACGTATCACCAATACAAACATCCTCTTCGCGCATACCACTAACTGTTATATTTTCTCCGAAAGCCCCATATACAAAATCTTGATTCAATTCTTTTTTCCAATATGGATAGTGATCACCAGTATAAACACAAACTGCTTTATCTACTCCTCCATGATGAACTAAGTCAGCTTGTCCATCCCCATTAAATTTTACAAAGGATAAATATACCGGTTCCTTTACTTGTTTCTTATTTATGCCTGTATGAATTACTTTTCCGCCGTATGTAACCTCTTTTGGTAATCCTATATTTAAAGATAATAATTGATATTCATTAGCCATTCTATTTCCTCCTTTACAGGTGTTACATGTATTTTCTCTCGATTAATTTTTACAAACCTCTCTGTTATATAAAGATGATTATAAAACCTCTAAAATCATTGTTCAATTCAATTATTTATATAATAATGATAGGTATAACCTATTATTATACTTGAGGTGATTCCAATCGAATTACGACAACTTGAATACTTTTTAGCTGTTTCAAAAGAATTACATTTCACAAAAGCAGCTGAAAAATTAAATATTTCACAGCCTTCTCTAAGTCAACAAATACGTGCATTAGAGCATGAAGTAGGAATGCCACTTTTCGATCGAATTGGTAAAAAAATATCATTAACTGAAGCAGGGAAGATTTTATTATCACATAGTAAAACCATTTTTCATGAAGTCGAACAAGCTCGTTCAGCTATTCAAGACCTAAACGGATTACAGCAAGGTTCCTTAACAATAGGGGCTTTGTTAACCGTCGTAAATTATTTACTACCACCAGCTATTTTAAATTTTAATAATTTATATCCTAATATAGAGCTTTCTGTATTAGGGCTTCGTACAGGAGATATTCGTGAAAAATTATTACAAAACGAACTAGATATTGGAATTACATTTCTCCCGGTGCAAGATAAAGAGATTATCTCCATCCCTCTATACAAAAGCGATCTTACATTGGTCGTGCCCACTGGTCATCGATTAGCTGAACGTAATCATGTATCTATTGCTGAATTACAGAACTACCCTTTAATTCTTTTACCTAAAAATTTCTTTTTAACCGAACTAATTACATCTCATTGTCAAAAGTTAAACTTTAAACCAAGGCCAATTTTAGAAATTAGTACGATGGAATCTTTAATCCAAATGGTTTCCAAAGGAATGGGAATTACAGTGTTACCCAAACCATATATAGACTTTTTACAAAATAAAAACATTCAAGCTATTAAAATAGAAAACCCTACTCCAATAATTGAAATAGGGCTAATTTATAGAAAAGATAAATATATGTGTGCTGCAACTCGAAAATTTATTGAGCAACTAAAAATCACAGTACGTTCTTTCCAAAACTAAACAAAAGAGATTATCCTATGAAACCGTTTCACAACAATTTAGTAGAATAATCTCTTTTCAAAACAAAGTAAACATTATATTTAACTCCTATAAACTTTAATGTACCCTTTTAGATATTGGAATATATTTTGTAAAATATGCACCAACTAGCAATAATACAATTGAAAATAACCAAGTAAAAGCACCGCCAAAATGAAACCAATATGCAAACATATTTAAGATTGCAAGTGAAAAGAAGCAAATAGAAGTTACCGCACTTTTCAATCCTTTTATCCCAGACTTTTTTCTCTTTTGATAAGCAATATACATCGCAATGACAAGAAAAAAGATAAGAACAAATGGTAACATAACCTTTAGTATTGATAATCCCTCCAGTATAAATGCACTCTTTACATCACCATCTTATCCCATTTATCTTTTAGGTATCAATTCATTCTTATCTTCCTTCCAAAAGTCAGTATAAGTTTTATTTTTAAAGTTCACGTTCACCTCAGAAAACGGCATACTTCCTCCAACTTTCAATGAATACCAGTCGTTTAAAAGTGGTGATCCGAAACAAATCTTCATTGTACAATCATGTAAATCGAATAATACAGAATGTAAAGTTCCAAACCATTCTTCATAGTTATACACAGTAAGTCCAGCAGGATATTCTTCTTCTACTAACTTTTTTAAAGACTCTATGCTTACTTGTTCATATCTATTTAAATGCTCATGTAAAAGGTAATATCTCTTTGTTGATTGTTCTAATTTCCTATTATTTAATTTCTGAATTGATGAACTAACTGCATGGTTTGTTGATACAATAAAAGCTTGTTTTTCACCATCAATCGTTATTGTCGATTTATGACCGTCAAATATTTCAATATATGCTGCACTTAAAGGATCAGCTATTATTAAATTAATATTACTAGCAATTGGTATTTCTTCTATTAGTGACTTAGCTTCCTGCACATTTTTACATTTCTCCAACAACAATCGAATTACCGCAAAACATTGTAAACCATTTACCATTGGCTTTCTTAAACCTGCAATGTTTCCTACTGGTTGACCACATGCTGAAAATGTAACAGATAATCCATGTTCGTTAACCCCTTCTGTTCGACCAAAATATTGAGTAGAAAAACCACTATGTGCATACGCACCTTCAACATGCGTCGAGCAAAAACGCATATCATCTATTACTGGTGACAAATCATAATTTCTTAATACATATGTGTGTTTTGAATCTGTCTTTTTAGGTAATACTGCACAATGACTACAACCTGCTTTCAATAGTGTTTGATAGTAATACATCATATTTTTTGAAGGAATTTTTAACACTTCACAAAACCCCTCAATTTCTTCATTTATGCCTGGACAATGTTTGTTTAGTATATTTCTCGATTCTGTCCAATGGTTATTAGATATTACATTTGCTTCGTGTATAAATTGCGGGATGAGATACGGATTTTGTTTCACGAATTCCCCTTGTTGCTTTCCAATCTCATAATAACTTCCTTTTAATGATGAAAAATACCCCTTTACTTGATACATCAAACTCCCCCTCACATTGGATATATCCATATCGTACCAAATGGATTTCATTCATCCTTGATGTTTTTTACTATCTTTCTTTAACACCATTCCATTTTAATATCTCCACTAATAATTATTTACTAGACAATTAAAGTTTTGTTAATATTGCTGTAATAGCTTTATTTCAAAATAAAGTAGTTTGGATATCAAATGAGCAAAATACTTTGTTAAACCCACTTATAAGCAATCATCTAATTCATGAAATCAAAAAACTTATTTATCAAAATAAAAGGAGAATTTATGTATGAGTAGTTGCAAACCAATTGATAAATTAACTATTGAGGACCTAAAACAAAACCCCATTTGGGAATGGGCAATAGATGAAGAGGAAAACGAAGAACATGACGAAACATGGGTAAAACCAGCGGCAACTACTAATTTTACAGAAGAATTAAACGGTTCAATCGTACTAGGCGAATTATTCTTACATAATGGTGAAAAATTCCCTATGATGTGTGAAATTGATATTGAAGGTGACGAGGCCGTAATTCGTTCTGTTGTTTATTATAAGGAAGCAAAAAATGAGTATATTGCTATAGAAGATATTGTGAAAACGGTCGAAATGCCGTTATCGATTATTATTAATCTTACAATTCATGCAGAATCCAAAACCTTACGCTTCACTGCACATAAAGTAGATATTTATAAAAATTCAATAACAACTAATTTAAAGTAAAGTTGGTCGAAATATAGAAAACCATTATGAAATAAAAACTGGAAAATCATTAACGATTTTCCAGTTTTTTAAACTATATTAAAGTATCCCCTTTTCCACTAAAGTCTCTGCGATTTGAACTGAATTCCAAGCCGCACCTTTTAATAAATTATCGGAAACAATCCAGAGGTGGAATCCGTTTGGCGTATCAGGATCTTTACGTATTCTTCCGACAAATGTATCTATTTTCCCTTCTGCATATAATGGCATTGGATACAGCTGTTCACTAGGGTTATCCTGCAAAATAACACCTGGTGCATCCATTAGTACTTCCTTGATTTCCGCAACGGTTGCTTCTTTTTCCAGTTCTATATAAACCGATTCTGAATGCCCTGATACAACTGGAACACGTACACAAGTAGCTGCCATTTTCAGGTTTTCATCTTCTAATATTTTCTTCGTTTCTTGAATCATTTTTACTTCTTCAAAAGTAAAATCATTGTCTGTAAATATATCTACTTGAGGCAGTACATTAAACGCTATTGGGTAATGTTTTTTATCTTTTTTCGCCGGTAATATATTACTTTTCACTTCTTCACCAGCAAGCATAGACTTAGCCTGCTCTTGTAATTCATGAATCGCATGAATGCCAGAACCCGATACAGCTTGATATGTTGAAACGATAATTCTTTCTAAACCGAATGATTTTCGAATCGGCTGAAGTGCTGTTACCATCTGTAATGCTGAACAATTTGGAACTGCAATGATACCTTTATGCTGTTTTAAAGTGTGCGCATTTACTTCCGGAACAACGAGCGGTACATCTTGCGCCATTCGGTACTCACTTGTGTTATCAATTACAATCGCACCACTAGAAACTGCATGAGTTACAAATTGTCTAGATACTTCTCCCCCAGCGCTAAAAAAGGCAATATCTACACCTTCAAAGCTAGTTGTTTTTGCCTCTTGTATAATTATCTCTCGTCCTTTGAATCTTACTTTCTTACCAGCGGATCGTTTTGACGAAAGCAATGTAACTTCAACTATATTAAACTTTATTTCATTCTCTAACAGTTCAATAATTTTTTGCCCTACCGCACCTGTAGCCCCAACAACAGCTACATGATAGCCCTTTTTGTTCATCTTTTCTCCTCCAATATCACCTAAATGAATATTTCTACAATTTCATTTTATACAGAATTTAATCATTTGGAAAATTAAAATACATGATATAATCATTCACAAATCATGATAATAAAAGAGGGATCGCTTATGGAAATGAGACATGTTAAAACATTTTGCGCCATTGTGAAGTATGGTAATTTTTCTAAAGCTGCTCATGCGCTAGGTTATGCGCAATCTACTGTTACAGCACATATGAAAGCTTTAGAGAACGATTTACATATTCCACTTTTCGATCGGTTAGGGAAAAAAGTGCTACTTACAAAAGCAGGTCATCAATTTCATCCTTATGCATTAGAATTACTTTCAATATATGAAAAAGCGCAAGAAATCCCCCAAAACACAGATTATTTAGAAGGTACATTAAGTATTACATCTAATGAATCATTAGCGGTATATCGATTACCACAATTATTACGTACTTACAAACAGAAAAATCAGAAAGTAAATATCGTGCTTGAAACGAACACAAATGAACAAGCATTACAAAAATTACGTGAAGGAGAAACAGACGTTATCTTCATAATTGGAGAAAGTATAGAACATAATGATTTTATTACGCGTACTTTTAGTAATGAAACATTTGGATGGATTTTACCAGCTTATTCCTCTGCGCATACAAATCCATTCCAGTTATTACAGGACACCCAGTTCATTTTTACAGAACAAAGCTGCGGCTATAGGCCAATGGTAGATCGTTTTTTACGTCAAAGCAGGAATATTCCAGATAAAACATTTGAAACTTCCAATGTTGAAGTCATTAAACAATCCGTTATGTGTGAGTTAGGCATTTCAATTCTTCCTTATATCGTTGTACAAGAAAGTTGTCAAAAAGAACAACTATGTTTTCAGCCTATCGAAACTCCAACAGTTATTCAAAGTCATGTAATCTATCATAAATCTAGATGGATTTCCCCGGTGTTACAGTCGTTTCTTTCCTTACTTGAACGAGACTAAAATATTAAGACGTACATATAAAAAGAGTAATTGCCTAATAAGCAATTACTCTCTTTCATTAATTAGTATACTATTTATTAGTCTGTCCCCCACCTGCAATTAATTTACTACCTGAATATGTACCTTTGTTCATAAACACTTGATTAATTAATTCTTTTTGCTCAGCTTCCGACATTACTCCTTTTCCTTCTCCTAAATTCCCACTTTGTAATTTCCAAATCTTATTGTGATCCCCATCAACCTTTTCATATTTTCCTTGTTTCCATCGTTCTAAAATTTCTACATATGTACTTCCCTGCACAAGATCATTACTCTTTACAATATCAATTAAGCTTTCAATCCGCTCTTGTGTAATAAAAATATAACCCCACTTTTGATCAGCTTTCGCTTTTTGATGTGCCATTTCATGTAATGCTGTCTGTATGTTCTCATCTGTCCATTTAAAATTTTTATTAAAACCACTATTTGGCAATGAATAATTGCCATTTTCTAAAATCTTTGCATCTTCTGCTTTTACGTTACTATCGGCTAATACTTCTACCGCTGGAGCAGCTGGTGATGCCTTTTTCGCAGCTGGTTTACTATTATTTAAATAATGCAGCATACCATATGTTAAACCTACTCCGATTACCGCCATACCAGCTATAACACCTATTATTTTCAAAAATGTTTTCATCTCGCTTGTTTCCTCCCAAATATCTCTGTTCTGACTACCTAATTATTTCTTATATAAAAACTGTTACTTCATTCAAAATATCGCATCGCATCCCCTATCATATTATTTATATATACTTCCTCATATTGTATTTCTTTAAAATTGAAAGATTATTCTGTTAAATAATGAAAATATTCTACAAATTTTTCCTTTATATTTATAAAGAAACAAAAAAACAACGAGCGCGTTCTACAACACTCGTTGTTTTTACTTTATGCACGATTTTCTTTTAACCACTTCGTAATAGCATCTAACCTCGAAACATCAAAACGTCTTTCTTCACACACGTTCAAATTTTTTGAGTTTCTCACTATTTCTAATTCATTATTTCTTACACTTTTCGCCTCAATTAATTTACAATACCCATCTGTAACAGTATTTAAATTTTCATAATAACGCTGAAACGATTTTGATATATGTAAATGTTTTTCAAAGTTTCTTCTTCTTTTCGTCTCATCAGATACTTTCCGCTTTCTAAGTTCTTCATCGTTCGTATATAAATAAAAATATTGATCCGGAAAACCAATTTCCCTATTTATCATCTTTTCTTTATAAAAATTTTCTATTAAAGATAATGGCTGATTAAATATATCAAAATGAAAGCACCAATTATAACTAAGTGGTTGATATATATCCCCATCGAGTATTACTAATTCATATTGCTCTGACTTCTGAACAGCTATATTCCAGCGCTCAACTTGTTTTTCAAAATACCATGTTCTATGTTCATTTTTTGGTCTTTCAAATAAAGAATTCACTTCAGGTATTATATAAGCACCATAATTCTTTTCTAATTCACGGCACGTGGTACTTTTACCAACAGCACTTGCTCCCTCAAATGCTATTATCCCCATAGTTTCTCCCTCTTTCATTAACTAAAATTTCGTTGTTTCGCTTTTCTTCCCCATAACTTTCTCCATAAAACAATTGAAGCGATAGTGAGCATGATTGTTGTAATGATACTACCTTCAATTCCAAACGTGCCTCCATGAAGGAATACGGGGCCATTTGTTGCAGGTTTAAATAACGGCGTTGAATATATGGTCATCCCGCTAACTGCAAAACCGTAGACGTTATATTGTGCCCAATTCCAAATGGAATGCCATGCGCAAATCCCCCACAGACTACTGTCTTTTAAAACGTAAAAAGCTGCAAATACACCAACTAATATTATATTCGATATTGAAAGAATTGTAATACCTGGATTAAGTAAATGAAGAAAACCAAATAAGAAAGACGTCACAACAATCCCAACCCATATACGACTTCTAACAGAAAGAACCGGGAATAACCAACCTCGTACAATAATTTCTTCTGTTGCCCCTTGTATTAAAAATGCAACTAGAGATCCTACTATTCCTACTATTACTGTTGAGGTAATATGTTGTACTTGCAATTTCATACTCCCCATTAATAATAGTAGAATAACTGGCGTTGAAATAAATACAAACCCTATTAACGCACCTTTTAAATACTTTCTCATCCATTTCTCTTTCCAAAAGCCAATGGATGAAAAAGGTCTTTTTTCTACAAAACGAACCCATATAAATAAAATAAATATAGCTCCGCCAAACGTTAACACCATTCTAACATTGTCATAAATACCTTTCATGAATATCGTTTCAGCTTTTGGTAAAAATAACATAAATAACATAAAAAGTTCGCCTAAAGTCAAAAATATAATGGCTAATATTACAGCAAAGACTGGATGCACCTTTTTTCTCCCTGCTTTTGCTGCTTCAATTATTATAAATGAATTATTTTTCACTTTCTTTTCTCCTTTTATAATATTTAACTACCAACAGTTAACAACCATATTTTACCATAAAAAATGCAATATTAATATTTACTCTAAGTTTTTCTTACATGATTTTGCATAAATCCAAATTAGGAATAATATATAAATAAAAGAGGTGCCTTTGTGCCTTTACTATTATCACCCAGATTAATCAGTGGTATTACCAGCACTTGCTATTTCCCACCATTTGTTGTAAGATAGTAATTAAGGTCAATTTAACACTATATTTTCTTTGCATATTATCAAGTATCAATCAGGGACATTTTGTACTCCTTATGGGTTTTTGATAATATGTGAACTTTTATTTTCATTCAAATAAGGCCGATCATATTGTAATTTTTCTACTTTTAGGAGGCATTACCATGACATTAACAGGTAAAGTAAAATGGTTTAACAGCGAAAAAGGTTTCGGTTTCATCGAAGTTGCAGACGGTAACGACGTATTCGTTCACTTCTCAGCTATCACTGGCGACGGCTTCAAGTCTCTTGACGAAGGTCAAGAAGTT
Organism: Bacillus sp. TE8-1; assembly: GCF_008368855.1. NCBI lineage: Bacteria > Bacillati > Bacillota > Bacilli > Caryophanales > Bacillaceae > Bacillus > Bacillus sp. TE8-1. Next base: position 9,401 of record NZ_QPET01000054.1, read on the forward strand.
AGCTTCGAAGTTGAAGAAGGTAACCGCGGACCTCAGGCTAAAAACGTTGTAAAGCTATAATTCAAACAATAAAAAGGTTGTTACCAGCAAGGTTAACAACCTTTTTAATATATAACTAAAATTTTTTACATAAAAGGAGTGGTTACATGTATCGCAATCGAAAGAACGATGTAGCAGAAGTACCACCAGAACAAACCCCTGTTTGGGAATGTGAATCAGAGGATTGTTTAGGATGGATGAGAAAGAACTTTTCATTTGAAGAAGAGCCTAAATGCCCTTTATGTAAAAGTAGCATGAAAAGCGGAGAACGTTTATTGCCTAAATTAGGTTAATTTATAATAAAAAAAAACCTCTTTTAATTAAGAGGTTTTTTTTTATTATAAATTTATGTCTTCAATATCAGTTCGCACTATAGAATACAATAATGCATCGTGTTGCTTATTTCCTTGATGAATATATCCGCGCAATAGACCTTCCTTTTGAAAGCCGATTTTAGATAACATTCTACAAGAAGTAACATTTTCAGGATATGTAATAGCTCCAATTCTAAACAAACCCAAATCTTTAAACCCATAATCAATAATTTCTCGAGCCGCTTCTGACGCATAACCATTTCCCCAATAACGAGGATGCAGGTCATATCCAATCTCAGATCGTTTACTCCATAATTGTAAATTGTTTAGTCCAATTGTTCCTATTAAAACGTTCGTTTCTTTTAACACAATTCCCCATCGTATTGCCTTTTTCTCAAAGTAATTTTTCGAAAAAGATTCGATCATACGTGAAGCTTGTCCAAACTCCGTAAAAGAATTCATACCGTAATAACACGTTACTTCATCCAATGAAAAGATTTCATATATTTTTTGACAATAAGATTGTTCTATTTCAACTAAACGTAAGCGTTCTGTTTCTAATATAGGAAATGCCATAGGATCACTCCTTTCTCTCTACTCATTCATTATATCAGAAAAAATATTTATAATTACTAAAGTCCTTATTGTTCCATAAATCAAACATTTCTAATGACGCATTCCCTCTTTATTCTATATACACGAATTGGATACCTTCTGATTACTACTCAAACATTACGCTATAATTTCCATAAATCGAATTTCAAATTATCAAGAACTGTAAAAAAAATTGTTTCTTCATTTTCTCCTTCCAAACAACCACCCTACCCCATACATTTATGGTAAAATATAGTTAATATATTATTTTATTGTGGAGGTGTAAATTTCCTATGTATATATTCATCGGCTTATCCCTCTTACTCATATTACTTATTTTTTTATTCGCAAAAAAATTCACACCAAACTCTTTCATGATGACTAACTTTAAAGGCAATAGCTTTAAGACATTTTCAATCGGTATTTTAATCGCTGCCATACTCTCACTTTCATATGGAACTTATCATGCAGTAACATATCAACCTAGTTATTTAGATATTAAATTAAAAAATCAAAACTACACTGTTTTCGGTAATGTAGGCGAATTCGGTTATTTCTCCGAAGAATTATTAAAAAAAGATACTGAAGTTCAACTATATTTCGTCTCTTGGAAAAAAATGCAGTTAAAAAATCCGGTAATACTTATAGAATATCCTTCAGGAAAACAAGAAACATGGAAGCCAAATATCGTATTAATACCGATAAGTAAATTACAAGAAAAACATGATATAAAAGATATTTATCAACTATCACCGTATTCATTTAAAGAATCTGGAGAAATAACATTAACAATAAAAGAAAACAATGTAAAAAACAATAAAATTTCCATTCAAATAAAATAAATAAAAACTGTTCCTT
>NZ_QPET01000055.1:0-10165 GCF_008368855.1 Bacillus sp. TE8-1
TGCTTGCTTTTGTTAGTTTATGAAGTTAATTTTGTAAAGAATGGAGGAGAATATCATGGCTGAAAAAAATGATTCTGGATATGGTTGGGGTTATGGTCACTGTGGTTTTGCTTTATTAGTGGTGTTATTTATTTTGCTTATAATTATTGGAGCAAGTTGTTTCGGTGGCAGAAGCTGTAGTTAAGTGACACCTTGCTTATTCCTTCAAAGTTAAGGATTGTTTTACATAATGTAAAGCGATCCTTAACTAATATAATATATGATAGAAATATAAAAATGTTAATTATGAAAGGAGAAAAAATGGAATCTACCCCATATCTCAACAAAAATGTTTCCTGCCAAGTTTCATCTATTCAAAAAAATAAAGGAAATTCAAAAAAAAACCAAGCATCGATGATTAAATCCATTCCCTCTTCTCCAAAAACATCAAAGCAAATAAAGAATAAAACGAACGAAGAACCAAAGGGAAAATCTACTACATCTTCTCCGCTCCAAATTAATATTCCTTATTTCAATATACAAATATCTTCAACAGAGTTATTGAACATTGCTAAATCTGTAGTTATACAAACACTATTAAAAAAAATTCAGGACCCAGTATTTTTAATGAACCTTTTAAATAGTGAAGGTGGAAAAAAAATATTTAGTTTAGTAGGTAATGTCTTTAATGATACTAGTACGAAATCTGAAAAAGAAACTGATTAAAATTATCTTCAATCATCCTAATATGATACCTTAATATCTCTACTGTTTTAAACAACACACTAAAAAGGAGGATGAAAATGGGAAGTAATAGTTTTTTTATTTTAACGGTGATTCTGTTTATTCTTCTCATCATTATAGGGAAATCTTACATTGTGGATCCAATAGACCCTGGTTTTTCTGAAAAAAATAAATAATTCTATTTTTAACTTTATAATCCTAGAATTCTACATTAAGAATGATTTACCACCTATACTCATAAACATAAATTATTTGAATATTAAAGAGAATTAAGAGTTGTTCATCTTTTAGAAAAGGGAACTAACCGGGCTTGAATATGGCAGTTAATTATGTATGGCGTTAGAGAGACAATTTAGAAGATATGTGCCTTATAGGCTGTATCAGAGAGAGATATTGAATTAGTACGTTCTAGCTACAAGAATTTAATCTGGATGTTCTGGTAATTAGATTAGAACTCGGTAAATTACTAAGATAAAAAGTGGCAGAATACTGGCCGTTTTTTGGCGGGAAATGTGTCGGTTGTTTTGGAGTTAACGTGTTATATTTGTATTGTGAGTAGTGGCGGAAACGTTGTTTGAGTGCCTCTTGATAATTGAAATTAGATAGTTATGAATGATAGTGATGGTTGTAGATTGAAAAGAAGAAATTTCTTGAGTGTATATTCAATTTTGATTTACACCGTATAAGCGGTAGATGAATGTAAGAAGATTGAAATTTTATTTTTTGTATTTTAAATATAAAGCTTATATATGTATATTTTGTACCTTGTTAGGGAGAGGGGAAATGGAAGATAAGATTAAGGAATATGTAGATGGGGTTTATGAGCCTGCTAAAGAATGGGTAGTTAAAAAGAACAGGATATCAACGACGATGTTACAGCGTAGATTTAGAATTGGGTATACGAAGGCTGCTAAAATTATTAATCTTTTGGAAGAAAATAATATCATCGGGACAGGTGAATGTAGAGAGCCGAGAATAGTCTTAGTAAATAAATAGCATCCATCCGGGTGCTTTTTATTTTGGAGGAATGAAGGATGTAATTACTATTTTAAGAAATGTGACGATATATGTGAATGGTGAAGAATCGTTAGAAGGTCTTGAACATTTAATTGAAAAGGATGATGAAAAATGAAACTAACTAAACAAGAACAAGCGGTTGCAATTGGTACTTTCATTTCAATGTTAGGACAGGACCTTGTGAATGAGCGTATCAATAAACAGAAATTAGAAAATGCAATTCCAATCTTTAATGAGTTGGAAGATAATACAACGCCAAAGCAAAAGAGAGAAGCGATGGTTAGTTTGTTAGATAAAACCATGGATGAGTTCTTAGTGACGAATGATGAAAGAATATAAAACCAAACAACAGAAGCGTAAGTTCTATGACAGTGGTGAGTGGAAGAGTATACGTGAACAAGTAAAGAAGCGTGACAACTTTGAATGCCAGGAGTGTAAGCGTAACGGACGAGTTCAAACAGATACCGATGAGTACAGTGAGAGTGCAAAGCGTAAGAAGATTCAACTCGTTGTTCATCATATAAAAGAACTTGAACATCATCCTGAACTTGCATTAGAAATGGATAATCTAGAAACAGTCTGTGTGGATTGCCATAATAAAGAACATGGTAGAGTATTCGAAAAGAAAATCAACAAATGGGAACACGATGAAAAATGGTAAAAAAGAATCAGTAATAATACCCCCCGGTTCAAGAATTGGGCTTTTTTTCGTCTAAGGGGCACCGGAGGAGGGGGTCGATTTTTCAAATTTATAAGCAAATTCGCGCGTTATATCAAATTGGAAAACGATGTAAATCAGAAGGGAGGGATATTGTGGCTAGAGTGAAGCGTGAAACAATGAGAAAAAGGATTGAAAAGGATCTAACAAATCAATTGAAAGAAAAAAAGATTGTAGGTAATCATTATACCGACTTAATTCAAGACTATTTATCGTTGTGGGATTTAAAGTGTATTCTTGTTGATGATATTGAAGAAACAGGAATAAAAGTATCTGGCATGCATGGTCCGAAATCCAATCCTTCTATTAATGATTTACACAAAACAAATGATCGAATGATAAAGATTTTAGATGCACTTGGATTAGAAGCATCGGCAGAAGAAAAGAAAGTTCCTTCAAAACCTGTGCGCTCAGTTAAAGATTTAACATGATTCAAAATAAATATGTCACTGAATATATTGAGATGTATCGCGCAGGGAAAATTAAGCTGAATAAAGAGCGCATAATGCTAATTGAGTACCTGGAGAAATACATTTTAATACGCGATGATTTGTATTTCGATAATGAAATGCATGAGGACTATATAAAATTCACTGAGAAATGGTACTTTGAATTGCAAGCATTTCAAAAGTTCCTAACAGCATTTGTTTTTCTTTTCTATAAAGAAGATGATTCTGTTTTTTACGAGCAATTTTTAATTATGATGGCTCGTGGTGGTGGGAAAAATGGTTTAATTTCATCGTTATGCCATTTCTTTATTAGTCCGCTACACGGAATAGATCGATACAATGTTTCAATTGTGGCGAACAACGAGAAGCAGGCTAAAGTTTCTTTCCGTGAAGTCTATGATGCTATTAAAGGAAAAGAAATACTAGAAGATATGTTTTATCGAACTAAGGTAGAGATACTGAGTAACGATACGCAAAGCATTATGCAATATCATACATCTAATGCTGGTTCTAAGGATGGACTTCGTGACGGTTGTGTTATTTACGATGAAATACATCGATACGAAAACTTTGATGTAGTAAATGTATTCTCTAGTGGACTTGGAAAAGTGCCAAATGCTAGAGAATTTTTTATTGGTACAGATGGCTTTGTCCGCGACGGATTCCTGGACAAAACGAAAGAGCGAGCGATGAACATTCTAAAGGGAAAAGATTTAGAAGATCCATTATTCCCTTTCATTTGCAAGATAGATAATCCAGAAGAAATTGATAATCCTGATGTATGGGAAAAAGCGAATCCGATGTTTAGTGAGCCGAGAAGTTCTTATGCTAAACAATTATTTAAAAAGGTATTAACTCAATATAAACAATTAGAAAATAATCCTTCAAACCGTGAAGAATTCATCACAAAACGTATGAATTACCCTGAAACAGATTTAACAAAGTCTGTAGCTTCATGGGAAGAAATAATGCGTACTGGTTTTGAAGAAGATGGAGAAACGCTTAGAGAAGTTCCTGATTTAAAACATAAAGTAGCTGTAGGTGGACTCGACTTCGCCAGCATCAAAGACTTTGCTGCGGTCGGTTTACTATTTAAACATGGTGAAGATTATATATGGAAAGGTCATTCATTTGTACGTAAAGGATTCTTGGACAAGGTGAAATTAAAAGCACCTATATATGAATGGGCTGAAAATGGTTTACTAACTATTGTGGATGAACCAGTTATTAATATCTCTCACATTGTAGATTGGTTTGTAAAAATGCGTGAGATATACGGATTTAACACAATAGTAGCTGATACTTTCCGTCTTGATCTTGTTAAAACAGCACTTGAAGCTGAAGGTTTCATATTGTTATATATTCGTAATCCAAAAGCGATTCATTCTTTATTAGCACCAAGGGTTGAAACTTTATTTGCCAACAATCGTATTATTTTCGGAGATAATCCATTAATGCGTTGGTACACCAACAATGTTTACGTCCATATTAAAAAGGACGGCAACAAAGAATATCTGAAAAAAGATGAATTTAAGCGCAAAACAGATGGATTCCAAGCCTTTATCCATGCATTATGGCAAGCGGATAACATTCTTGTTGATGAATTCGATTTTATGTTAGACGGTATTAAATTCTAATAAAGGAGGTGATAATCATTGGATGGCTAGATGCGGTTTTTAAAAGAAATAGTGAAGTAGGATTTATGTTTGATGTGGAAATGTTTATTGAGAAAGCCAATAGAGTACACATGAAGCGACTGGCGATTGATACCTGTATATCCTTTTTAGGGAGAACAATTAGTCAGTCAGAATTTAGAGTGAAAAATGGTGAAGAATTTGAAAAGGATGAGCTTTACTACCGATTAAATGTCAGACCGAATAAGAATATGACTGCAAGTACCTTTTGGGAGAGTTTCATTTACAGACTTATTTATGATAATGAAGCTTTGATTATCCAAGCGGATGATGGTGATTTACTTATTGCTGATGACTTTGAACATAACGAATATGCTGTGTTTGAAGATACTTTTACAAATGTCACTGTAAAAGATTATCAGTTTAAGAGAAGTTTTAAACAAAGTGAAGTCATTCATTTAAGATACAGGAATGATAAGTTATCACCTCTTATCGATGGTTTGTTTACTGATTATGGGGATTTATTCGGTAGAATATTAAGTTCTCAAAAACGTAAGAATCAAATTCGCGGAACAGTTGATATGGACATGCTCGCTGCAAAGAGCAAAGAACACCAATCAAAACTGCAAGAGTTTATTGATAACATGTACAAAGCGATTGGAGAAAAAGATGTCGCTATCATTCCGCAACAACCAGGTTTTAAGTATGCTGAAACGTCAGGTGGAGCAAGTTCTGGGCAGAGTGTGGAGGAAATTAATAAAGTAACAAATGGCTTCTTAAATCAAGTAGCAATGGCTTTTGGTATTCCGACTGCTTTGATATATGGTGAAATGGCTGATGTTGAGAAGCAAACGAAAAATTATATGCTTTTCACAGTGAAACCTTTATTAAAAAAGATTTCTGATGAAGCAAACGTTAAATTTTTTGAAGAAGAAGAGTATCTTTCAGGTCAAAAAATTGAAGTTAAAGCTGTTTCTTATCAAAGTATATTTGACCTTGCGACAAGCATTGATAAACTCATTTCTTCAAGTGCATTTACAGGGAATGAGATTCGATTAGAAGTAGGATATGAAGTTTCTGATGATCCTAACTTAAATACACACCATATTACGAAAAACTATACGAAACTAACTGAAACTGAAGGAGGTGAGAATACAAATGACGGTGAAAATTGACGTTAAAGGACCAATTATTTCGAATGATGAAGCGTGGATTTATGATTGGTTTGAAATGGATGCTACAAGCCCAGGTAAGATTACAAAACAATTGGATAACGCAAATAGTGAGGATTTAATTGTATCTATCAATAGTCCTGGTGGTTATGTAGATGAAGGTTCGGAAATTTACACAGCATTAAAAAATTATCCTGGTCATGTAGAAGTTCAAATTGTTGGTTTAGCAGCAAGTGCAGCTTCTGTAATTGCGATGGCAGGTGATAAAGTTCGAATTTCTCCAACAGCAAAAATCATGATTCACAACGCTGCTAAGTGGCATGGTGGAGATCATCGTGACATGGAAAAGGCGGCTGAGATGTTAAAAATAACAGATCGAGCAATTGTAAATGCCTATGTCATTAAAAGTGGTAAATCAGAGGAAGAATTACTTAACATGATGGCTGAAGAAACTTGGATGGGTCCGCAACAAGCATTAGAAAACAATTTCGCGGATGAAATCATGTTTATGGAGAATCAGGTTAAAATGACAGCTTCAACGGCTACTGCTGCCATGCTTCCGCAAAAAGTAATCGATGGCTTTAGAAATGGAACCATGAACAAAGGTCAAGGAATCACAAAAGAAGATTTAAATGCAGCATTATCAGGATTAAAAAATGAAATCCTGAATGATTTACAAAACAATATAGAAGAACAACCAAAGGAGCCGAATCCTAAACCTGTAAAAAACGGTGGGATTAAAGGGCTCCTTTTAAAATTATAAAAAAATGGAGGAAACACATAATGGTTATTAAATTTAATAAATCTGAAGCATTTAATAAGGCAAAAGCAAAATTGACGGATACTTTAACTAACGCGGAAAGTACAGAACAAGAACAAACGTCAGCGTTTGAAGGTTTCTTTGATGCACTACAAACAGATGTAGCAAATACTGTTCGTGAACAAGTAAATAACGATATGCTTGATCGTTCAATTTTACAGCAACGTGGTCAAAATGTTTTAACTTCAGCAGAAACAAAATTCTTCAATGCAGTTGTTAAAGAAGGTGGATTTACAGATGGCTCAATTCTTCCTGTAACGACTCAAGAGCGTGTGTTTGAAGATTTAGTTACGGAACATCCCTTATTAGCTGAAATTGGTTTGCAAGATTTAGGAGCAGTTACGAAGTTTATTTATTCTGATGCAACGAAGGCGTATGTATGGGGTGAATTATTCGGTGAAATCCGTGGGCAAATTGATGCCATCTTCAAACAAGAAAAAATTGGTCAACTTAAATTAACTGCATTTGCAGCAATTCCGAATGATATGAAGGAGCTTGGACCGGAATGGATTGAACGTTACGTTCGAACTGTTTTAGTAGAAACATATTCTGTCGGTCTAGAATTTGGTTTTATTAATGGTGGCGGATCTGTAGCACATCAACCAGTTGGTTTAATGAAAGATGTAAATCCAGAAACAGGTGCTGTTACTGATAAAAAATCTTCTGGTAAACTAACATTTGCTCCGTCTGATAAAGGGGTAATTGTAGCAGGCGAACTTTATGAAGTAGTAAAAGCTTTATCTGTTGATGCAAAAGGGAAATCCAGAAAAGTATTAAATAAAATTGTAATGGTAGTTAACCCGATTGATGCGATTGGCGTACAAGCACGTAATACAATCCAGACCGCAACAGGTCAATGGGTAATGGCATTACCTTATAACATCAAACCTGTCGAGTGTGAGGAAGTTCCTGTTGGTAAAGCATTATTCTTTGTAAAAGGACAATATATTGCTGCAATCGCAGGTGGATACAAGCTAAAAGAATTTGATCAAACATTAGCTTTCGAAGATGCTACTCTTTATACAATTAAACAATTTGCTAACGGGAAACCGAAAGATAATAAAGCGGCTCTTGTTTACGATTTAGAAATTTCATTTACACCACCAACTCCACCAGCAACTAAATAAGGAATGATGTGAATGGATACAGTAATTTCAAATGAAATATTACAGGAATTTAAAGATAGGATGCACTTGGGTGATGAGGAAGATGATAACCTAAAGCGCATCCTTTCTACGTCTAACAAGGCATTACTTAGGGTTTGTGGGAATTATGATTTAAATAAAGACGAGGAGTTCAAAGAATTAGTCTTTGAACGTTCTCGTTATGTTTATAACGATGCATTAGAGTATTTTGACAAGAATTTTTTAAGTCAAATTAATAGTTTAGGTATCGATAAAGCATTAGAAGAAATTAAATTGGACGGTGATTAATATGCGTCCTTTTCAGTACAAGAAACCACTGAATACAGGTGATTGTAGAAATCGAATTATCATTGAGCAACCTGAAGTAATAAAAGATGATTTGAATCAAGAAGTTGAAACAGGTAATTGGCAAGAAGTAAAAAAAGCATGGGCAATGATAAAAACGGTAAAAGGTTCAGAGTACATTGAAGCTTCGGCTTCACAGTCTACACGAATTTATAGATTTGTAATTCCTTATACAACAGGAATTACAGAATTAATGCGAATTAAAATGAAGGATCGTATCTTTGATATTATCGAACCGCCAATGAATGATGATGAAATGTATCAAACATTGACTATTATCGCAAAGGAGCATATTTGATATGAATGATTTTGCGAGCGAACTTGCTAGAGAATTGCAAAGATATGCAAATGTTGTGGAAGAAGAATTACTGACAGCGCAAGAAGAAGTTGCTGATGTTGCTGTAGAAAAATTAAAGCAAGGTAGTCCTAAAAAAACAGGGGCATATCGTAAAGGATGGCGTAAAAAAAAAGAAGGTAATGGTGTTGTCGTCCACAATTCACAAGGACAATTAACGCATCTTTTAGAAAATGGACATGCGAAAGTCGGAGGTGGGCGTGTTCCCGCTCAAGTGCATATTCGTCCAGTTGAAGAGTATGTAATTAATGAATTGCCAAGACGTATCGAGAGGGCGGTTCAAGAATGACATTAGGTGAATTAACAAAAATCCTTGAAGCTACAGGTTATCCTGTGGCTTATTCGCATTTTACAGCAACACCAGGTAAGCCAGTACCAGCGCCACCTTATATATGTTTCCTTGTGGATGGATCAGCAAATTTAATGGCTGATAACAAGGTTTATCACAAAATAAATGATTTAAATATAGAGCTTTATACAACTAAAAAAGATTTAGTCACAGAAGCAAAGCTTGAAAAGATCTTGGACGATCATGAGATACCTTATAATTCGTATGGGACTTTTATTGAATCTGAAAAAATATATCAAAAAATATATGAAACGAGGTTGATATAAATGAATGAAAATAAAGTAGCTTTCGGTCTGAAAAATGTCCACTATGCACTCTATGAAATTAAAGATGGTGCAATTACATTCAGTACACCGATTCGATTACCAGGTGCGGTTGAATTAACCTTTGATCCACGAGGGGATTTAATTGAGTTCTATGCTGATGACATGCTTTACTATGCAGCAAGTAATAACCAAGGTTATGATGGGACGCTATCTATTGCGACTATTCCAGAGCAATTTGCAGTTGATGCATTGGGAGAGGAATTAGACACAGAAGACGGTGTATTAAATGAATTAGCTGACGCTAAAGGAAAACCATTTGCTTTATTGTTTGAATTTGATGGCGATGTACGAGCGACTCGACATGTTATGTTTAACTGTTCAGCAAGTCGTCCAACGATTGCATCTAAAACAAAAACTAATTCAGCGGAGCCAAATACAAATGAGCTTAAATTTGTATCAAGTCCAATTGATATTAATGGAAAACGTATGGTAAAAACGAAAACTACCACTAAATCAAAACAAGAAATCTATGATAATTGGTACAAAAAAGTTTACACAAAAGTACCTGCATTACCGAAAGGGGCGTAAGTGAATGGAAAAGACAATTACAATAGATGGAAAACAAGTCAGATTAAAAGCTACAGCAGCAACAGTTAAACGATATAAAGCGCAATTCAGACGTAATTTATTTGCAGATTTGATGGGTTTAGGCGCAAATAGTGCATTAACTTCACCAGATGGCTCACAACAACCTCTTGATATGTCTAATGTTGATTTAAGCAATGTGGATTTTGAGCTTATTTATGATTTAACTTGGTTATATGCTAAAACCGCTGATCCCAATATTCCTGATCCTATGGCGTGGTTGGATGAATTTGAAGAATTCCCGATTGAAGAAATTATGCCAGAAGTCATGGAATTAGTTCAGCTCACTATGGGAGCAAAAAAAAAATAAAGAAAAATAATGGAGAGCAAGGGACATTTAGTGATGAAGAATTTACTACTGAATTGTTTCTTGCTCTTTGTTATAAAGCAAATTTAACACAAGGTGACTTAGAAGAAATGACCGTTGGTGATTGCTTTGATTACATTGCTGAATTTGCTGAATTAGAGAATCCAGATAAAGAAAAAGTTAAAAAAGCAGGTCAAAAAGACTTCGATTCATTCTAAGA
>NZ_QPET01000056.1:0-1082 GCF_008368855.1 Bacillus sp. TE8-1
ATTGCTTCTTTCGCAACGCGAGCTGCTGCTTCATAACCGATATGAGGGTTCACGGCTGTAATAATTCCTACACTTTTCTCAACATACTCTTTTAAGCGATCTTCATTCGCTTCAATTCCTTTTAAGCAATTATCTGTAAAGGCACGGAAACCGTTATTCATAATGCTAATCGATTGCAGTAAGTTGAAAACAAGTACTGGTTCCATCACGTTTAATTCTAATTGTCCTGCTTCTGAAGCAAGGCAAATTGTATGATCATTACCTATTACTTGGAACGCAATTTGATTAATAACTTCTGGCATAACAGGGTTTACTTTCCCTGGCATAATAGAAGAACCTGGTTGACGAGCTGGTAACATAATTTCCGCTAAACCAACACGTGGACCTGATGCCATTAAGCGAAGGTCATTTGCAATTTTAGACATATTCATCATACATACTTTAAGCGCTGCAGATACTTCAGTATACGCATCCGTATTTTGCGTCGCATCTACTAAATCTTCTGCACCAACAAGCGGTAATTCACTAATTGCAGCTAAATGTTTTACAACTGCTTCAATGTATTCTGGATCTGCATTTAAGCCTGTACCAACTGCAGTTGCCCCCATATTTACTTCATATAAATGTTGACGCGATTGTTGAATTCGTTTCATATCACGTTCAAGTACGCGAGAGTATGCTTTAAATTCTTGTCCAAGACGGATTGGCACCGCATCTTGTAAATGTGTACGACCCATTTTAATAACATGGTCAAACTGTTCTGCTTTTAATTCAAATACATCATGCATATAACCCATCGTTTGTAATAAGCCTTCTAATGCATTTAATGTTGCGATATGAATCGCCGTTGGGAATGCATCATTTGTTGATTGGGCCATATTTACATGACTATTTGGACTAATATAATGATAGTCTCCCTTTTCCATTCCTAATAATTCAAGAGCACGATTGGCAATGACTTCATTTGCATTCATGTTCATTGAAGTACCTGCTCCGCCCTGAATTGGATCTACGATGAAATGATCATGCCATTTTCCATCAAGAATTTCTTGAGCAGCTTCTGCGATCACACCGCCCTTGTT
>NZ_QPET01000057.1:0-7621 GCF_008368855.1 Bacillus sp. TE8-1
CCGCCATAACCGCTATAACCACAGCCATATCCAGACAAGAGATCCCCTCCAATCCTATACAAAAATAAATTTCATACTACTAATAAAATTTCTAAAAATACAGCGAGTAATGAGAGCAAGCTAGCATAAGAATTAATTTTGTAATTACAATCATGTTGTACTTGCTTATCACTACACTGACACTATATGTATTGGGCGGTAAACGGTTATGTGCTTTTATATCATTTTTTCCACTTTTGAGGAAAATGCCATTGACCATTTTCAAAATCGTTACATACAAATTAATAGTTTTATAGTTTCCCATTTGAATTCAAGAATTCTTATCTTTTTGCTCTACGTTGGCAATTCGAAATCATAATCTTCTTAATCCATACTATTTTCACTAAGTAATATATCATTTTAAGTTCTCTTTGAATTACCCATATCTTATATTGTGTGTAACTGAGTTTATCACTGAATCCATTGATATCATTGATTTCATTTAACTTTCTCTTTTGAGTTACACAGTACGAAAATTATGAGTAACTGTATAGAGATACCACCAGCATTTTGCAAAATAACCTACGCTATGCGGAAAAATAAAATAAGCTGCCATGTGGACAGCTTATTTACATAATTATCTTTATCATTATCGGAAGTACAGATAACGGCCCAGGAATTCATACATTCTTGAGCCTTTATTCATTGTAATATCTAGCTTTCTGTATTCACTCTAAAGAGATGGTTTAGTTCCGATTATGACAGTAGCATCCAGTTCATCACAATTTTTCACCTGTGGAATTAGCCCGTTTTGAGCAAATATCTCAACAGTTTGCAATGTCTGTCGCTGACTAGTCTCGACAAGTAGATGACCACCGGGTGCCAGCCAAAGTAGTGCCTCAGCAGCCACCCGTCTCTGAATATCCAATCCTTCAACACCACCATCGAGTGCCAATATTGCCTCATATTTTCGTGCTTCTCGAGGTAACAGCTTAATTGCCTCAGTAGGTACGTAGGGTGCGTTTGCAACCAAAATATGAACGTGTCCACACAGTTTAGTTGGAAGTGGCTGATAGAGATCACCTTCGTACACGGTACCGTTGACCCAATTAATATTATGACGAGCACATCTTACTGAGGCTGAGTCTATGTCGACTGCATACAGCTCGATTTCTCCTAAAACTGTAGCCAGTGCGGTACCCACAGCCCCCGTGCCGCAACATAAGTCAACTATGATAGCCCCTGGCCTAGCAAGGTAAGCCGCCTGTTCGACAAGAAACTCGGTACGGCGGCGAGGTACGAAAACTCCTGGTTCCACTGCTATCCGAATACCACAGAAATCTGCCCACCCAATGATGTGTTCCAAGGGAAAGCCGGCTACTCGTCGTTCCACCATGTCGGCGAGTATTTCCGGTGTTTGTGCCTCTGAAATAAGCAATTGTGCCTCAACTTCTGCAAAAACACAACCAGCAGTCCGAAGCCTAGTTATTATACTTTTTTCTGCTTCTACGTCTATATAAAAATCGAATTGTTTTCCCATTCATTTCACCATTCTTGATCCCTTTTTAAATTTATTATTAATAATTCTTTAAAAGTTGGAGAATCCTTGATCCCTTTTTAAATTTATTATTAATAATTCTTTAAAAGTTGGAGAATCCCTGTTTCAACTGCCCTGTATTTAAATACGGAAAACCTATATTCTATACATGTGAGGTTAACATAACGTAACATTATCGCTAGCAGGGAAAAGGGAGGAAACTGTACTCTCATCAAGGAACCTTCTTTTTTTGTTCTATGGATCTATGCCTTTCTTTATACATTTCTATCCTATAGCGGTTTTAGGGTTCTTGTTTGTTACTAAAACTGTATAAATCTTGCATACTCTTAGCGTGAGTTTTTTCCAAAATGCTACAATACCTCTAGGTTTAAAAAGGAGTACACAATGCTTAGATTTTAAACCTAGTCATTGCTTTATCCATTGCATCTTGGTTTACACCTATATAACGTAACGTGACCTTCTCTGACGAATGATTGAATATCTCCATAAGTAATGCTATGTTTTTCGTTTGCATGTACATGTGATACCCGTATGTTTTTCTCAGCGTATGTGTCCCTATTTCATCTAATCCAAACTCTGCCGCTGCTCCGCTTAATATCTTATATGCCATGCTACGACCAATAGGACGATTCTTACCTTGTCTGCTTTGCAATAAATACTCATTGTCTTCCCTTTCTTCAATAAACCATTTCAGTTCTCTTTTCAGTGCTGCAGTAATTTGTATTCGTTTCTGTTTCCCTGTTTTCTTTTCTCTCATAGATATATGACTGCCCTTGGCATCTCCTACCTTCAGTTTCAAAATATCCGAGATTCTAAGACCTGTATTAATGCCCATAATGAAGAGAATGTAATTACGTAAGCTCTTTTCCTTAAAATACTCTCTAAGCTGCTGTATTTGCTCTGGATCACGTATTGGTTGAACGAAATTCATTATTCATTACCTCCCGTTTCTTCTGTCTCGTAAACTTCTAATCCGAGCGCAAAAGCAAGTTTATAAAAAGCTTTAGATTTCCAACGTCGATAAGTACGCTCTGACATCCCTATTTCGTTATAAACCATATAATCACACACGTCCTCATCTTCTAAATAACGTTTATAAATAATATCTCTCTGAATACTTCCTGCACGTCCGTTTCCTAATCGATTTAAAAACTGATCAATACGTACCGACATTATTTCAAGCCACTCTTCTCGTTTGCTTTGTTGAATATTTGCTATAGCAACATCTTCTAACGGTTTACCAACAGCATGTGTAGGACCGTGCTCACGTATTTCATAAGAAGGAGTGACTTTCATTTCTTTACGCATCATCCCAAATTGTCTATGTATACGTACACTTTCCAAAACACCTTCTAATTCTTCTTGTGTCGCTGTTCTATCAATTTTTGGTAAGAAAGATAATTGTTTAGTCATGTAAGACCACCCCTTTTTATTTTTAGATTACTTTTGTCTTATTGCTCCACATCTTCGTTCATAACGTGGTCCATGAACTCCCATTAACTCTTCAATTTCACGAGTGCTAAATTTCTCTTTTCGTTTTTTCTTCTTTGTCTGATTCGATTGCTTTTTCCATTCACGCAACTGATCCTTTAACCCCTTCATTTCCCCATCTCCCTTTTCAAAATAAAAAGGACACCTATTCCTAAAACAGCTTTAATTGCTGCTTTAATGAATTGGTGTCCTCTAGTTTTCTAGCCGGACTATATTCGAATGTTATTTTAAATATCCCAATAGTCACTATTAACATCATTAGTATATTTGCTGATTTCCTTCTCTTTCCCACACTTTTCACATTTATAATAACTAACTATCCCCATCTTACCAGTTTTAAAATCTTCATTGTCATGATTTTTAATAAGTTTATATCTATGTATACATTTAGGCTCTTTTAATTTATCAAACCAATTCCCTAACATAAATTAATCCCTTTCCTCTCAAAGATATTCTTTCTATTCCCATCCTCTTAAGAATACCTTAGAAAAGATTTCCAATCAATGAAACGTGGTAGCTTGTTTTTCTATAAACAAAAGGATTATTTTGTTTAAATTCTCATATACACTTTTTAAATTCCTTAACATTGGAAATAGCTATATAATGAAAAAGACTACATTTTAGGAGTGCTCTAAATGTCCGATATAATTAAACTCTGTATTGTATTAATCGTTACCATATTTTTAACATTTTCCATAATAGCGGAGTTTCAAAAGCCTCAAAAAGATATGTTTTGGTTCTCGATTGAAGTAATGTTTCTCCTTGCAGGTTTTTTGATACTAAAAGACTATATCGTCAAGCATATAACATAATCCGATGAATAAAACTCAATATTCCGTCGATACTATATACACCCCATTTCGAACCATATTCCATTACCTGAGCAGTTAGCTTTTGCTAGCTGCTCTTTTAATTACACATTTTTGTCTTAACACTCATATAATATTGAGAATTAAAAAATCATCTCATGTATAAAGGGAAAGTATTCTTTTTCATTACTCCACTCCCTCTTTAAATAACACTGTTTGAATAAGGTTTTTAAAGAGGGAATACATTTAAAGATCTTGGTTACACTGTAAACAGGCTCGTGAATAGCCAATTTTACTAATACCCACTCTATGTCTATTATCTTGGGCCGAGCAATTAGCAAAAGCTAATTGCTCTTTTATATTGAGTTAATAATAAAATTTAGGTCTTATTCCTTTTCTATATCATATACTTTTAACCTAACCATCCAGCTCAAAGTGTTACCTCCTATCTTAAAGAGCACTTATGCATGGTGCTCTTTTTTAGTTTCCTTATTTCTACAAAATGAAATTTTTGTTTAGTTTTCTTACCTGCATAATATTTTGATATTTGTTTATACTATAGTTGTAACTTTTTGTTACAACATATATCCGTATCGATTGTAACTTCTAAAATTGTACAACGAAGCAGTTGGCTATTTCGGCTAGCTGCTTTGTTGTTTAAAATGAAGTTTTTATTTAGTTTCACTGATATTGTTCAAACTAGTACCGCCAAAACATTAGAACAACTTACATAAATGTCACATTTTTGTCAAATTTTATAATTTATTTTCATAATCTACAAAATATTACATTTTTCTCTTTTTTCTATTGGTATAATCGGGCTGTCTATCAAAATTATAAAAAAATTGATAGAAAATTACTGATAGAATGGAGATGTTTTTATGTTTAAAAAATTAACTATTGGAACATTTGCAATTGGTATTATGTTCTCTGGTGTTACTGGTGTATCTGCGGCACAAGTAAATGATGCACCGGTCAAAGCTTCTGATAACAAATGTGAACAAAAAAAGCATAAATTTTCTCAGTTGTTTAATTCTCCAAAGGTCCCAGAAAATTATACAAAGAACGGTGTTACAGGAAAATTAGTTTGTACTTATGAGGGGCCAGTAGGTTGGATTGGTTACTATAATTAATAAGTAATCTATCAATACAAGTTGGCTCACATCTCTCCCTCGCTTTTTTCATAATAGGCGAGGGATTTTATTTCAGATGTACTTATGCTTATAAAACCAACATCTTCACTTTCTACTAAAATAGCGTTTTTATTTAACTATAACTTTTTATCAATCCCTACCACTGTACAAGGCAGATACATCTTTTTCGCTTTTAAAAACTCCTTAACAGCCTCAAATGCTTCTCTGTCTGTTTCCGGCCCCTGAACATCGACAAAAAACTCTTTCTTAGATGCATCTTCCTGGATTAATACATTCCATACATTCCCGGTTTTTTTATGGTGATAAAAGAAATTCTTCTCCCTATGTTGATACTGGACACCTTCTTGTTTCGGATAATATTCGAGGAAACTCTCTCCGCAATGTGGACAGTATGCGATATCCGGAACACTAGAAAATTGACCTATTTTGAATTTGAATGAACACATTTCACATTGAAGATTCAGAGCCATTCCCATTCCCCCTTTTCTCCCAAATAACGATTTTATCTAAATCCATTCACTAATCCTATACTTCCGTATACAATAATAGTGCCTTTCTATTTAATGTGAGTTCGTCACTGTCGTTATAATGAGGCATAAGGAGCGCGCTCTCGATTAGCGCTCTTTTTAATTAAATAAAGATTTTGTTATAAAATTTCACCTATATAAAAATCATACATACAATATCTTGGGCATCCTTTTTCAACATTAGTTTTGGTCAGAGCGCCTTCCTCTCAAGGCGCTCTTTAATTTTCGAATAAGGATTTTGTTAAAAGCTGAATAAAATTCAATATTCCGTTAATACTAAACGCAATACACTCTGCTTCTTACCCAGGTTGTATCGAATCGAGTAGTTTCCCCATTAACTGCTCGATTTTTATTTTTGTTACATAAACTTGATGTTTTGGTCCATACTATAATCAACCATGTAATTTTGTACTCCTAAATTCATGGGTGTAATTTCTCATTGCAGTTAGCTTTTGCTAGCTGCTCTTTTTTATTTTCTTTTATTTCCGAATAACCTTCTCAAATCTGCTCATACTATTTCTGTAACTTAAAGTTACAAACTATTTCTGTAAGTGCGGCTTTTCCTTTGTACAACAGGCAGTTAGTTTTATGAACTAGCTGCTTTGTTGTGTAAAAGAAAGATTTTGTTTTAAATTTACACATATCTAAAAAACATACATATAATATCTTGGGTATCCTTTTTCAATATTAGTTTTGGTCAGAGAGCACTTTTAATATATTGCAATGTATCACGTTTTACATACTATAAACATAGAATGAAATGAGCACGCAAGACATAATTTTTATATAATCGTGTACATTTTTTTGTACACGGTTTTTTTATTAAATAAGAATTCTGTTTAAATTTCATCGACCTTATTGATTCCTTTGCATACATTATTATCACAAGGAATTTCATAGGTTTCTTTGGTCCAGTTTCCTCGAATTCCTTGTTCACCTCATTGAAATAACCCGTTTTAAATAGCGGGTTATTTTGGGTCATAAAAAATTTGTGTTTAACTCTCATTCATTTTTTTACTTATTTTGGATATATTACTATTAAGTCAAGAAATATACAGGTTTCTCTAACCCAGTTCCCTTGTATTCCTTGAACTCCTTGTACACAGGACCTGTTATAACTAACAGGTTCTTTAATTTTTGTCATTATACAATAACTATTTTGTTAAAAATCTTTCTTCATTCTTTTTAGATCAAGTAACATATCTTATTAGATAAGGATATATCCCACAAAATTTTGAAAGGAGGACTTTTTATTAACACTACTTTAATTTCTCATTTTTATAACGAAGAGTATCTGCTTCCGTGGTGGTTAATGCACCACACAAAATTATTTGATCATGGCATTCTTATTAATCGTGGGTCTACTGATCGTTCGGTTGAATTATGCAAATTATTTGCACCTCATTGGGAAATTCGTGAATCAAAGGTATTAGAGTTTGATGCCATTTTAGTTGATCAAGAAGTAATGAACATAGAAAAAGAAATTACGGGATGGAAAATGGTGCTAAATACCACTGAATTTCTTTGCTGTGTTGATAAGGAAGCCTTTTTCTCATCTCTTGCCACTTTAGGGCAAAAGATGTATGCTATTAGGACTATTCTGATGGTGGATGACCCTGCTCACGGTTATACCGATCCGAGATACGGAATTCCCCTTGTCAAACAGCGTTATCATGGGAGAATAATCCCCCAAAATCCACCTGCTCCATACTATGGCGGTAGATTAATCCACCATTATTCACATGGTAACTATTGGGCAGGGCGGCATTGGTCACCTCATCCATTTATCGTTTACATGTATCCTGCTTTCGTTTTAAAATTCTTTTACAGCCCCTGGAATACAGCTATGAAAAACCGAAAATTACAAATTGGGCCTACTCTTTCTAAACATAGCATCCAGCGTGGCTTAGGTACTCATCATCTGGCAACACTAGATAAATTAGAAAAAAATTATATACACTTTACAACCTCAACTACTGATCTTCGGTTAAACCCGGAATATCAAGTTTTATTTCCAGATTTATGTTTTCCTAACTTACAGTAATGTCCTAAAAAAAACATTCATATATATTTACCAGATGCACTTTGAAATCCCAGAGTATC
>NZ_QPET01000058.1:0-9400 GCF_008368855.1 Bacillus sp. TE8-1
TAAGAAGTACCGAAGAGGATTTTTAAGCCCAAAATAAAGAGGAAAGTAATAAAAGATGGGAGAACGCCATTTCCGCCTAAGTAAAACCGGTAAGAAAGATATAAAATTCCTAGAAAAACAATGTTTGTTGTATTTCCAAATAGAAAAACTAATATAATAGGAATAAAACGTAAATCATAAATAAATCCCACATGTAAATGAAAAGGAAAAGTCATACAAAAAATAATAGCAATGGAGGAAAGGATAGAAAATAACATATTATTACATGTTATTTTTTCTTTAAACTCTAGCCAGAATACGTGATAGCTAAGGATACAAATTATTATAATAAAGGTATTTAATAAAAGAGTAGAAATTCCCATAGTTTTGCATCTCCGATAGTTTGTAAGTAGAATTATGTATGAGTTGGACAAAGATGTTTAGTATTAGTAGACTTTTTATCTAAAAAGGAAGGGTACTTGAAAAGTGCTGTTATATTACTCGTATTAAAATCGATAAGGAAAATAGAAAAAATAATAGATAAAAAATCTATTTAAATTCATGTGCATATGAAATTATAAACTAACTTTTGTATAGGTAAAATTGGGATTGAGTTACTGATAAAATAAGGTTCTTTAAGTATGAATATTCTGTGAAAATGATATGTGTGGTGACTCCTGTTTTGTAGCCTTCGTTATATTAACATGGAATATATCAAATTACAAAGTGAAATTTTAGAAAAATTTTATTAGTACATTTTATCTGAAATAGAAATGCTATTTATTTGAGTATTTTGGTACTTCCTCGTATAAAACTTTGTTAGAAAAAGATTTTAAAATTTATAAGTTTTTTATGAAGTGTAATATTGTAGCTTTATCTATGTGGCTTTCTCAATAACTATTAAGGCGGAAAGTTAAAATATATAGGTTTATAGATATGAATTATTACATAAAAACGCACTTAAAAAAGGATGTATGATGGTAATAGAATACAAACATCAAGGGGGAACTTAAAATGAAGTTAAATAAACTAGTGCTTAGTTGTGGAGTAGTTTCAGCATTAACACTTGGTGTGTTAGGGAATAATACTTATGCTGAAGAAGTACACAAAACGAATGATCCAATTCATGTAGTTGAACATGTTTCTGCAGACTTATTATTAACCCAAACAATGGATTATAGTGGCGAGGCTGTAACTTCTTTCGTATATGATGGGAGTACTGACTTAAGCTTTTCTATGAAAAATAATGGTCAAAATACAATGGGATATAGTGTAAAAGGTCCAAATACAGAGCTAATTGTTGGTGGTTATATAAAACCTGGAGAACAACAAATTAATGTTACAAATGTACGGAATGCTTTATCTCCATTGCCGAATGGAACATATAAAATTTACGTTTCAAATGATGATGGTTCTAAGGGGCAATTCCAAGTTTCAGTAAGATCTATGAATTAAATTTAAAACGCTTTGTTTTTAAGTTAATTTAATCTTTACTTATTGGAAAGAAGCTAAAGTGAATTGAGAATTACCGATAAAAATGAAAACGAGCACCTTATCTAATTGTGAGAGGGTGTTCGTTTTTTGCTATTAAACAGAAAATAATTATAAATATATTTTGATATTCCCATTGCTAACCTACTAGATTGTGTCAACTAGAGAATGTCTACTATAAAACATATTAAAATAAAGATGATGTAACATTCCGCTAAATTATATGGGGAAATAGAAAAACCACCCTTATATGAGTGGTTTTAGTAATTATTTTTAGGTTATACATTTAAAATTAGGCTAAGTTATAGAAATAATAAACATTTAATCCGTTGTTATTATTTTGGTTCTGGATAATGATTGTAGTATGAGATTCTAATAAATTCTTGATAGACATTTGTTAATTTTGCATCTCTAAGAGCATCGTTGAATTTTTGCATACGTACACTCCCTTGAGCGTAGCCTCCACCTGGAGTATAAGGGTTTCTTGCTTCAAAGTCATCCAAAAATACTTTTAATTTTTTATAGTCTTGAGATTGATAGAAAGCCACGGCCTCTTCAGGAGTGACATCAAAGTAAGAGGATGACGTTGAGTTATAAGAAGCTGCTTGAGCAGTAGGTGCCTCTAGCATAGTTGCAGCTCCACCGAACATAGTAAGCGCCATAGAAGATACAATAATTTTTTTAAACATAATAAAACCTCCATGTAGAATATTGGATTAATAGTAATCCTGTAATCATTATAGTTACAATGAAAATAATTATCAAATGCAATATTGCATAATGTATCCCGCTATTTTGGGGCAGTAAGACTCCCGCCCAAAAATTCAATGAAAGCAAAGAAGTTAGATGGGAATCGGGAGGATTAAAGTTTCACTTTATTCTTTGAACGAGAAGTCACCTTTATATTTAAATGGAGGAGTGTAATAGATTAGAAGAGGTGTATAAGTTAATCAGGTTAACAAGAAAATGAAGAGGATATTTTTAATAGGGGAAAGCTTAATAACTGGAGTAAAGGAATTGCTATTTATATATTTAACATACATATTTGTCTTTTAAATTGTAGGCGTGTTTTAGAATTTGTATATAGTAAATTCGTTAAAAAACTTGATAAATAATAAAATGTGTAAATTTTTTGACTATTTTATTAAAATTATTTAATATTTGTAATTTATTGTTTTATAATGATAAATGGGTCGATCGTGAATGTTTTAGATATTGCGATATATACTCGGATTAATTTATTCTAGGGAGGTTACAAAATTGGGTAAGAGAGTCATTATAAGAGTTTTTACATTATTATCAGTACTGGCATTATTCCTTAATGTATTTTTACCTAGGGCTAGTGCAGAGGTTATGACGCATGAGAAATATTCAATGGACTGGAGTTATAGTAATAGTCTAGGTAAGTACATTCGCACTGAAATGATTAAAAATTCAAGTGGTCAAATTGCTTATTGCTTAACCCTTGGATTAAAATCACCAAATGGTGAAGATCTTCCTGAAATGGGGAAAACAGATAATGTAGTATATAGAGTCTTATTAAATGGTTTCCCGCAAAAAAGTGCTGAACAGCTGGGAGTAGCTAATAAAAATGAAGCGCATTATGCAACGCAACTTGCGGTTTGGAATGCATTAGGTCAACTCGATGTAAATGAATTAAAACATGAGAATAAAAATGTTGAAAAAGCAGCTAAGGCTATTATTAGTAATGCTAATAATAGTGAAGAGACTCAAGATGTTTTTATGAATGTGATTCCTGCTGAAAAGCAAAAAGCAGAATTAAAGGGTGAATTCTTCGAAACAAATCTATATTCAGTACAAACAAATGCTAAGAGTGGTTCTTATAAGGTAGTAGCGAAAAATGCACCTAATGGAGTTAGAATTGTAAGTGAAAATGGAGAAGTGAAAGATCAGCTTTCAGTTGGAGAAAAATTTCGTATCCAAATTCCTAAGAATACAAAAACGGGTGAATTTAATTTAAGTGTAGCTGCTAATTTAACTAAAGTTCAAGCAATTGCTTACCGTGGTACGGATACTGTTCAGAATGCTACAGTACTATTAGAGAGAAATGAAGAAAAGCTTAGTAGTGATCTTGCAGTAAATTGGGAAGCAGCTGGTTCTTTAAAAATTAAAAAGGTTGGAGAAAATGGAGAAGTTTTAGCTGGTGCAGTATTTGAGGTCTTTAATGTAAATAATGAATCAGTCGGAAAAATCACGACTGGTGCTGATGGTATGGCAGAATTAAACAACTTACCAATTGGTACTTACACATTAAAAGAAATTAAAGCACCAACAGGCTATGTTTCAGATGATAAACCACAAACTATTGAAGTTAAGACAGGAGAAACAGGAGCTGTCCAAATAGTAAATAACAAAGTAAAAGGTAGCATCGAAATTAAAAAGCTTAGTGATTCAGGAAAGATTTTACCAAATGTTGAATTCACAGTCTTCACTGAAGATGGAAAAGAAGTGAAAAAAGTAGTAACAAAAGAAAATGGAATTGCAAACGTTGAAGGTCTTACGTATGGTAAATATTATTTCTTAGAGACAAAAACACCTAATGGATATATTGGAAATAAAACAAAGTATCCTTTTGAAATTAAAGAGCACAATAAAACACTTACTTTTACAGTGGAAAATACCGAAGTGAAAGGTAGTGTAAAATTACTAAAAGTAGATAATGAAGATATTAGTAAAAAATTAGAAGGTGCAGCATTCGAGCTAAAAGATGCAAGTGGAAAAGTAGTTGGGGAATATAAGACAGATAAAAATGGTGAGATTAACGTCAAAGATTTAGCGTATGGTAAATATTCATTTGTAGAAAAGGTTTCTCCAAATGGTTACGTTCTTGTTAAAGAACCGATTGTGTTCGAAATAAAGGAACATGGAAAGATTATTGAGCTATTGGCAGTTAATCATCTTATCAAAGGTGATCTAGAAATTACAAAGGTAGATGTAGCTGATGGAAATAACAAGCTTCCAAATGCAGAATTTACGATTTATAACGAAGCAGGAAAAGAAGTAGTAAAAGGAAAAACAGACGATAAAGGAATCGCTAAATTTGAAAAGTTACCATTTGGAAAATACACATATAAAGAAACTGTTGCACCAAAAGGTTATGTATTAAATGAAGAAACGTTCTCTTTTGAAATTAAAGAGAATGGTCAAATCATTAAACACATTGTCAAAGATGAAAAGATTCCTTCAATAGAAACAAAAGCTACTGATAAAACAGATGGTACAAAAGAAATGCACACGTCTAAGTCTGTAACAATCCAAGATAAAGTGGAATACAAAGACCTACAAGTAGGCAAAGAGTATACTTTAAAAGGTAAATTAATGAATAAAGAGACTAATAAACCATTAGTTGTAAATGGTAAAGAAGTAACTGCTGAAACGAAGTTTACACCAAAAGAAGCAAATGGTTCTATTACACTAGATTTCACTTTTGATGCAACTGGTTTAGAAGAAAAAGAAGTAGTAGTATTCGAAGAGTTATTGAAAGACGGAAAAGTTGTTACGACACATGCTGATATCAATGATAAAGGTCAAACAGTTAAGTTCGTTAAGCCATCAGTAAAAACAACTGCTACAAACAAAGCTGATGGTGGAAAAGAGATTCATTCAAAGGATTCTATCACAATCCAGGATAAAGTGGAGTACACTAACTTAGTTGTTGGTAAAGAGTACACTGTAAAAGGAAAATTAATGAACAAAGCTATTAACAAACCATTACTAATTGATGGTAAAGAAGTAACAGCTGATACTAAATTTACTGCAAAAGAAAAGAACGGTTTTGTAACATTAGACTTTACTTTTGTTGGTGCTGAACAGCAAGGAAGAGAAGTAGTTGTGTTCGAAGACTTATTACATGAAGGGCAAGTAATTGCAACTCACGCTGATATTAACGATGTAGGTCAAACAGTTCGATTTGTAGAGCCTTCTATTAAAACGACAGCAACAAACAAAGCTGATGGTTCTAAAGAGTTAGACGCTTCTAAATCTGTAACAATCCAAGATAAAGTGGAATACAAAGACTTAATCGCGGGTAAAGAGTATGTTGTAAAAGGTAAACTGATGGATAAAGCAACAAACAAGCCATTATTAGTTGAGGGTAAAGAAGTAACAGTAGAATCTAAGTTTATTGCTAAAGAGAAGAATGGTTCTATCACACTAGATTTCACATTTAATGCTTCTGCATTACAAGGTAAAGAAGTAGTAGTATTTGAAGAACTGTATCAAGATAATATATTAGTAGCTATTCACGCTGAAATTGAAGATAAGGGACAAACAGTGAAATTTAAAGAGGTAAAGCCGGAACAACCTAAACCAGAACAGCCAAATTCAGATAAAAATACGCCAACACCAGAGCAACCTAACGAGCAAGTAAAAGAACAACCACAACCTAAGAAAGAAATTCAATCTAAAATTGGATGGTTACCGCAAACAGGTACTAATCTTACAAGTTGGTTCTCTATGGCTGCAGGAGCATTACTGTTAATTGTTGGTGGAGTGATTTTCTTAAAACGTAAAAATGCATAGAAATTAAAAAATAAGCACATCTGTTTTTATAACAAGATGTGCTTATTTTTATCATTTTAGCCAAGAAGACTCCTATATTTAAGCGTGAATGGCATTTAAAATAGCAACCATATTTTATAGGTAATTTTGAACAGTTAAAAGAAATATTACAGGAGGGTGAAAAGCAAGGAGTTTTTCATTTTTTCTCCATAAATCATACGATACATTGGATCACTTCTATTGTTTTATTTCCAAAGTTTAAAAAGTTTATTGATTTTTTAGGGCCAAATGAAACGAATGATACAAATCATGAATGGATGCCAGAAGACTTAGTGGACAGAATTGTTACTGCATTAACAGATAAACCTAATGTGTAAATTATTCAGTGTTTATGAATTCTATTATTACTATTTAAAGCCTAATTTCTCAATGTATTGTAGAGAAATTAGGCTTTTTTTATCAATTCATTAAAGTTTTTATAATTCAAGGACTCAAGTTAATGATTATATTTTCAAGTATTCGTTTTGAGCTACATAGATATAGTTTTCGTTGCAACTGTTTGTTGAAATATTTTATCATGCTCAACAATAACCATTGTGGGATTAAATTGTTGAATAAGTTCTTCAATCTGCATACGGGAATAGATATCTATAAAATTTAGTGGTTCGTCCCATATATATATATGAGCTTTTTCACATAAACTTTTAGCGATAAGCAGTTTTTTCTTTTGTCCACCAGAATAATGAGATATATCTTTTTCAAATTGAATTCGGTCAAAGTCCATCTTACTTAGGATGGACTTAAATAAGGTTTCATCAATCTTGTGCTCTTCAATAAAGCTTGATAGCGATCCCTTCAAATGAGAAGTATCTTGTTGGACATAGGAAATGATGAGTCCTGTACCTAAAGTAACTAAGCCTGTATGCTGTATCGGATGTCCTAGAATTAGTTTTAGGATACTACTTTTTCCGCTCCCATTCGTTCCATCAAGTACAATTCGGTCACCTTGTTCAACTATGAAGCTAATCGGCTCAGTCACAATTTGATCATTGTACTTAACGGACACGTCAACTAAAGTAACCAATTCATTTGATTTAAATTGCAATTGTTCCAATTTTAATGACTCAGTTTTTTCCACATTTTTTAGTAATTTTGATTTTTCCTCAATAGCTTTTTGTTGCCTTGATTCAAGGTTTTTTGCTCTTTTCATCATCTTGGCTGCTTTATGTCCTACAAACCCCTTATCCAACTTAGAGCCTGAATTCCTCGTTCCATTTTTTGAAGCTTCCACGTCATGAGACCAACTTGCTGAACGTTTGGAAGACTGTTTTAATCGCCCTATGTCTTTTTGTAGACGCTCATTTGTAGCCTTCTCGTGTTCTTGCTGTCTATCAAAATTTAACTTCCAAGAAGAATAGTTACCACTTTGAACTTCAATATTTGCTCTATTAATAGATAGGATATGGTCAACGCACCCATCTAAAAAGATTCTGTCATGTGAAATTAAAATAAATCCTTTTTTCTTCCTTAGATAATCGGAGACTATCTTTCGTGCATCTGTATCTAAGTGATTTGTTGGTTCATCAATTAATAGAAATTGACCCGCATTTAAAAACAGTGCAGCAAGCAACACTTTTGTTTGTTCCCCATTTGATAATGTTTTAAATGGTCTGTACATGACCTCAGCATCAACATTTAAATAGGATATCTCACGTAGAAGTTCCCAATCTGCGGCTTGGGGACAAATTTCTTCAAGGGTTTCATGAGTGAATTTGTTCTTATCTGAAACAGAGTAGGGGAAGTAATTGAATTCTACTGAAGCAAGGATTTTCCCGCTATACTCATATTTCCCTAACAATAAATTAAAGAATGTCGTTTTACCTCGTCCGTTTCTACCAATAAATCCTAGCTTCCAATCCGTATCTATTTGGAAGTTTACACTTTCAAAAATATTATCAAAGCTACCTGGGTATGAAAAAGTTAAGTCTTGGACCTTTATCATTGACATAATAATTCCTCCTTTATATATCGAAACGTTTCATATAAAGTCGGAACATCCATCCATTTTTTAATTCCTCTATATAAGTTTGATGGATATTAACGACTTATATAGAGCATTACATGTGTAACAATAGTATCTGAAGTACTCATTTTTCTCGCTCCTTTATTTGTGAAGTACATTTAACAATTAGTAAGTTTCAACTAAGACAAACGGGAATAAAAAAATCCCCCAATTTGTAATCGGAAGGATTAGTCTTTCGTCTATACTTAATAAGTGCTTATTAATCATTTGAATCATGACAAATAAAGTATGAACTGAATTTTAAAAATGGATAGACTAACCCTATATTTTGTAGTTTGAAGTTATAAAATTCAACTTAAAATATAAATTAGTTAATCATTATTCATCCATCATTCCTTTCATAATTCTATTTTTAGAGTAACATTCTTTTTAGGGAGATGCAATATTGGCTTCAATTTCATCTAATTCTAAATCATTTATAATTCTTTGAGTAAGGAGATAAAACTTTACCGCCCTTTTTATAAACATCACATTTTTGTTCAATAGGTCATGTCTTTTGTCCGTTAAAAAGGGAGGATATGAAATTGACATCAACTTTTTGTGTAACTATAATAGTTACAGTTAGTTTCGTAAACTAATTTGAATTTCTATTTTAATGATAGTATATTTTCATTCCTTTTTAAGTATGACAGATAGCAACTATAATCCAATAGAGGAGTAGATTCTATCTCATATGTAAAGAGTAGATAAGTTGTACCCGCCAAATTTACGATGCTCAAATACTTAAAAAATTACATTTTTCAGCTTATCCTTTTTAGAATCCTCAGTATTGATAATTGTAAACATCTACAAAAAGTTAATAAGATTGTTGTGTGTAGAAAGAAATCTTTTAAAAAGGTCATAATATGGATAATAGATAGCACACATTTTAATTAGTAGGACTTGTGCCACCATCAAGCCATTTTTTAATAAAAGTATAGAAAAATCAAGAAGGTGAATCCATTGCGTAAACATGTATATGTGCAATTTTATGTATTGATATTGGCTTTAATAACTTATATAAGCTTTTGCTTTATATTTTTATTTGTTTTTCCGAATCATTATTTCGTATCAGATTTTAATATCCGACTATCATCTTTAGTCGTTGAAACTACTGTATTTATCTCATTACTGTATTCTATATTATCCCAAAAAATTAAGTTAGGAGTATTCTGGGTTTGCATTACTATTGCAATAGGGTGTTTTTTGATAGGAAATTTCATATCCGCTTTTCAAGTACTTAATGTAGAATTACCAATACAAAATTTTAATATTTCTGATGTATTTCTACTGTTTTTCTTATTCTTCTTTCTTTTTGCGTTCTTTTATAAAATTATGATGGAATGT
>NZ_QPET01000059.1:0-5408 GCF_008368855.1 Bacillus sp. TE8-1
CCTCTAAAGTATAATCGTCAACACCTTTTTATAAAGAACTTCAATTTAATATTTTTATGCTCTTTTAACTAAATACGTCTCTATAGGATTTCATTATCGGAGTACACCTTCTGCTTCTCTTTAATTTGTTTTTCCAAATATATTCGAGTTAATTTGAACTCTAGACTTAACTTGTGTGGACGTTTTCCTCCAACAAAACTAGCAACCTTATTTTAACAAATACTAGTATATAATTAGAGAGTTGTTGTACTATCAATAAAACTCTATTAGAAGCAGGTGAAGATATGAAAGATATACGTATCCTTATAGCAGACGACGATAAAGAAATCCGAAATTTATTAAAAATATATTTAGAACGAGAATTATACATGGTAGACACTGCAATCAACGGCGAAGAAGCCTTACATTTATTTAATCAAAATAACTATAACCTCGTTATATTAGATCTTATGATGCCCAAAATAGATGGAATCGAGGTATGTAAAAAACTTAGAGATAAAACTAACATACCTATATTAATGCTCACCGCTAAAGATCACGAAGTTGATAAAATTTTAGGTTTAAGCATTGGTGCTGATGATTATATTACGAAACCTTTCAGCATTCACGAAGTAATTGCACGAGTAAAAGCTCTTATGCGGCGTTTTTTAGTTCTCGGAAGTAACAATACTGCTCAAGAAAAAACAACTTTATCTTTTAAAGGACTAACTATCAATTTAAATACATACACAGTTCATACAAACAAAGAAGAAATTAGCTTAACCGGAAAAGAACTGGAACTGTTAAAATTCTTTACTTCAAACCCAGGGCAAGTATTTACAAAAACACAGCTCTTCCGAAATGTGTGGGACGATAATTATATAGAAGATGACAATACCGTTATGGTACATATTCGAAAACTCAGAAAGAAAATAGAAATTGACCCTTCCAATCCAAAATTCATTCAGACTATATGGGGAATTGGTTATAAGTTTGTAGGTGAAAAGCTTGAAGACTGATAAAACCCTCTTCCTGATTTCATTACAACTTATCATTTGCGGGATTTTAAACATACAAATGGATCCAAAAATAAAAATGTCTTTATTTATTATCCTTATCTTAATTACAATTTATCTCTTCTTTTCAAGAATACAATTCATTCAACATCGCAAAGCAATGGATACTAAATTAAGTCGTATACTAAAAGGAAACTTACAAACGAGATTATTCACAAGCAATGACCACTCATTACATAATATCGTTTTTTCAATAAACGAGCTAATAGGTAAATTAGAGCAGGTTCAAATTGAAGCCAAAAGATCCGAGGAATCCAGAAAACAACTTTTGTCTAGTATCTCCCACGATATACGAACACCACTCACCTCCATTATCGGATATATAGATGCTTTGAAAGACGGAGTTGCTGCTTCTGAAATAGAAAAACAAGAATATCTTAAAATACTCTATATGAAATCAAATAACTTAAAGCACCTAGTTGATGAAATATTCAATATGGCGAAGCTAGACGCTAATGAATTTCCACTAAAAGAAGAAGAACTCGACTTTTCTGAAGTTACTAGAGAAGTTTTGATTGAATTTTTACCTGAGCTCTCAAAACATAACATCGAACTGCAAATTCTCATACCAGAATCTACTTGTCCTATCATCGCAGATCATCTAAGCATTATGCGGATTATCGGTAATTTAATGAAAAATGCAATTTATTACGGAAAGGATGGGAAAACAATAGGAGTCGAATTGCTAGAAGCTGATGCAGAATACGAACTTCATATTTGGGATCAAGGCCCTGGTATTCCAAAACATGATTTACAAAACGTATTTGAGCGAATGTACCGAAGCGAACAATCAAGAAACTCTTCATTTGGTGGTAGCGGTCTCGGGCTTTCTATTTCCAAAGCGCTTGTTGAGAAAAACGGTGGACATATATGGGTTGAAAGTACTCCATGGAAACGAAC
Source organism: Bacillus sp. TE8-1 (assembly GCF_008368855.1). NCBI lineage: Bacteria > Bacillati > Bacillota > Bacilli > Caryophanales > Bacillaceae > Bacillus > Bacillus sp. TE8-1. The sequence goes on from NZ_QPET01000059.1 coordinate 1,956, forward strand.
TACTTTTGGCTTTTCTATTCCAAAGCACAATACTTTTAAGAAATAGTTAAGAAATGATTAATATGCAGTTAAGCCTTCCTTTTTATGATGTAAGTAAGAACTTATAGAAAGCAGGTGTCTCCTATAAATACAATTATAAAAACGACTAACCTTACTAAAGTATATGGCAATCAAAAATCAGTAGATAATTTAAATATTAATGTTCAACAAGGGGAGATTTATGGCTTCATAGGCCGCAACGGTGCTGGTAAAACAACAACCATTCGTATGCTACTTAGTCTTATAAAGCCTACAAGTGGAACGATTGAAATATTCGGAGAGAACTTATTCCAAAATCAAAAAGATATTTTAAGCAGAATTGGTTCTATAGTTGAAGTTCCAGGATTTTATGAAAACTTAACTGCAAAAGAAAACCTATTAATTAATGCAAAGATAATTGGGGTTCACAAAAAGAATGCTATCGAAGAAGCATTAGAAATAGTAGGCTTGCAGCATGAGACAAAAAAGTTAGTAGGAAAGTATTCTTTAGGAATGAAGCAACGCTTAGGAATTGCACGTGCTCTTCTCCATTATCCTGAGCTACTCATATTAGATGAACCAACTAACGGACTAGACCCTATTGGTATTAAAGAAATGCGAAAACTTATTCATTCTTTAGCTCAAGAAAGAAATATAACAATACTCATTTCTAGTCACATATTAGCCGAGGTAGAACAGTTAGTCGATCGTATCGGAATTATTCATGAAGGAAAGTTACTAGAAGAAGTTTCTCTTGATACGCTGCGCAAGGCAAACCGTAAGTACATAGAGTTTCAAGTGAATAATGACGATAAAGCTGTGATGTTATTAGAAAATCATCTTCAAATTTTTGATTATGAAGTACATGATGAAGGAAATATTCGTATTTACTCTCATTTTGGACAACAAGGATACATAAACAGAACGTTTGTTCTTAATGATATTGAAGTATTAAAAATGATGATAAGCGAAGATAGACTAGAAGATTATTTCACCAAACTAGTTGGAGGTGGAACAATTGGTTAATCTACTCTATACAGAACTCTTAAAGCTAAAACGCTCTAATATGTTTTTAATTAGCATTATTGGTGCTGGTGTCGCACCTTTCTTAGTTGTAGTAGCCTCTTATATACATATAAAAACAAAACAGCCAACTCCAACTATTTGGTTCCATCAATTATTCACTGACGTTAACTTATATACTACTTTAGTTATAGGATTCCCCTTATATGGAGTAGTGGTTGCTTATTTGCTTACCCGCGAATATACAGAAGATACACTGAAAAATTTACTAACTATCCCCGTGTCGCGCATTAGCTTTATTATAAGTAAATTCATCATTCTCTTTCTTTGGATTATGATGCTAACTTTAGTCGCTTGGGCACTTACTTTAATATTAGGGCTATTGGGGAACTTCCCTGGTTTTAACATTTCTTTACTTTTAGGTTCTTTCCTAGAATTTTTAATATGTGGTGGACTTCTCTTTCTATTGTCTTCACCTATTGTGCTACTAACTCTTGTAATGAAGAGCTATGTACCACCCATTATATTAACAGTCATTATTACAATGACTAATCTTATGCTCGTAAACTCCAAGCATAAAGATTTATTTCCGTGGACCGCTACTCTAGATATCGCAAATAACGAATTACAACCGACATATCCACCAGAGTATTCTTATATCATCATTGCAGTAACGACAATTTCCGGATTTATTGCAACACTATTCTATTTTAAAAAAGTAGACATTCATTAATGTATAGGAGTGAAACTATGAGCGATATCATTATTGCCTTCATACTCGGTATTGTAGAAGGATTAGCTGAATTTTTACCTATATCTTCTACTGGTCACCTTATATTAGTCGGGCATTTATTAGGCTTTGAGGGAGAAAGAGCAAAAACGTTTGAAATTGTTATTCAGCTAGGCGCAATTTTAGCTATTGCAATTTTATATCATAAACGTCTCGTTTCTTTATGTAATATTAAACCTCTTATACAGAAAGAAAAAAAATTCAATGCGTTCCATGTATTTCTTGGCGTATTTCCGGCAGTGGTTGCTGGTTTGCTACTACATGATATTATTAAAACATACTTATTCCAGCCATACACTGTTGTGATTGGACTTGTAGCAGGGGCAATTCTTATGATCTTTGCAGAAGTAAAAAAGAAAGAGGCAGCAGCCTATTCACTGGACGATTTAACATACCGCCAAGCTTTAACAATCGGATTATTTCAGTGCTTAGCGGTATACCCTGGCTTCTCTAGAGCTGGCTCTACTATCTCTGGAGGTCTATTAGCAAAAGTAAATTATAAGACTGCATCTGAATTCTCTTTTCTAATAGCTCTTCCTGTAATGATTGGGGCGACAGGCTTAGACTTACTAAAAAGTTGGAAGTATTTAAGTGTCGATGACATCCCTATGTTTGCGGTAGGATTCATTACCTCTTTTATAGTAGCGATGCTAGCGGTAGTAACTTTTCTAAAGCTTTTAGAGAAGATAGGTTTAAAACCTTTTGCATACTATCGTATTTTGTTGGCTATCTTATTTACGCTTTTCGTATTGCTATAGATTCATATAAGTCACATATTATTAAACTGATATTCAATTTAGAATATCGGTTTTTTTATCTATTTTAACTCTAGTATTACTCACTTCAATATGGCATAGTGATAATAAACTACCATTCATAATCTGAACGTTCTTTAAGTAACTATATCCTTTATCATAAAATGCAATTAGAAATTTAAAGATCCCATATATGTACAGAACATATTTACAAATTATATTCACTCCACATAGTATCTTTTTAATTTGCAACACACTAATACAAATTAAAAATGAGTACAAAGGCATAACAAATAAGTAAATTTCCTAGGAATTATAAAGAGACTAAATATTAATTAGAGTGAGGTGACGATAAAAATGAATCAATTAGCACAGACATATTGGGATACTTATTGGAGAAACAACAAAAAAACAGAATCTGTTACAGCTTGGCAATTTGGGGATGCCCCTAATTATCTTGCACAACTAGTAATTGACGGTATTAAAACAGCTACATGCTCCGGTCACATTTTTTATGAATTAGAACATGAATCGCTACCGACTACTAATGATTATAGTATTATACTCAATAGTAATGATGAACCTGTAGCTATTATTAAGACAATAGAAGTAACTGTAACACCAATGAATGAAGTAAGCGAAGAATTCGCTATCGCTGAAGGCGAAGGAGATCGTACTTATAATTACTGGAGAGACACCCATGTTCGTTTTTTTACAAAGGAACTAAATGAGCTTGGTCTTAATTTCTCTGAAGATATGTTACTCGTCTGTGAGCGTTTTGAACTTGTTAATGTGAACAATAAAGTGAAATTTTAATAAACTGAGATTTACCAGCCATTCTTATTTTTATAAAACACAAAAAAGACG
>NZ_QPET01000006.1:0-39332 GCF_008368855.1 Bacillus sp. TE8-1
AACTGTTATTCCAGGTACCAAACATGCCCGTGGATATGAAAGATATGACGGAGAAAGTGAGCTAAAAGACGTTACTTATTCTTACCCAGGTAGCTCGGATGGAGATATGATTTCTACTGCTGACGATTTAAACAAATTCTTCTCTTACTTACTCAGTGGCAAATTACTGAAGGAACAGCAACTAAAACAAATGCTTACTACAGTTCCTACAGGAATTGCTGAAATCGGCAGATATGGTCTTGGAATCTATGAAACTAAACTTCCAAACGGTGTCTCGATATGGGGACACGCAGGTGCCTCTCCAGGCTTTTCTACTTTTGCTGGAGGCACACTTGGAGGCAAGCATACATTGGCCATCAATTTGAATGGCCATAAAACTAGTTATAGTCCTTCTGATCCTTTTAAAAATATTTTACTTGCTGAATTTAGCAAGTAGGTAAAAAGGAAAAACAGATAAATCTTCCCATAGTTTTTATAGTTAGAAATATATATTTCTGGTTCGAAAAACTTATTCTAAAAAATTTTTGGGGATTTTGGAATTACGGGGGCAAGCCAATGTTATTAAGCTAATAAAACAAAATACTCCCTAAAATAAAAAAATACGCTATTCTTTCTGTAGAATCATAGAAAAGGATGGCGTATTTTTAAACTTGGGGTTAAAGAAAGTTCTTAACTTGATGGACATGTGGCGGTACCCCATCACCATCAAGTTAAAATTTTATAATGCTCCAAAACGAAAAATTTGAGTCTTTTATAGCAATGAAGTTCATTTTATCGTTTTGGGGCAACCTGATCTGGTGGTACGCCTTATAGATATTTTTACGTTTTTAATTTTTGTATTGACCTTAAAGTTACTTTAAGGTTTATGCTAAAGACAATTACATAAAAAAGCTTTTTTTATGTCTATATATAATTAATCATAAGGTGAGGAAAGTCATATGGGTATATACAATAGGAGAAATTTGGCTTTAGTTTTAGCATTATTTAATGTATTTATTGTATTTTTAGGAATTGGTCTTGTAGTTCCTGTAATGCCATCTTATATGAGGGCATTACATTTAGGCACTGACACTATGGGATATTTAATTGCTATGTTTGCATTTTTTCAACTATTAACATCTCCTATTTCCGGAATATGGGTAGATATATTTGGTCGAAAAAAAATGATTATAGCAGGGTTAATTCTATTTTCCTTTTCTGAATTTTTATTTGGAGTTGGAAATCAAATATGGGTATTATTTCTTTCTAGAGCACTAGGAGGCGTTAGTGCTGCATGTATGATGCCGGCAGTCACTGCTTTTATAGCTGATACAACATCATTAGAAAACAGAGCAAAAGCATTAGGGTATTTATCGGCAGCTATTAGTACAGGATTCATTATTGGACCTGGTATTGGTGGTTTTATATCTGATTTTGGCATACGTGCACCGTTCTTTTTTGCAGCAGTAATTTCTGGTATCGCTGCGTGTTTTTCAGTATTCATTTTGAAAGAACCTGTATCTAAAGAACAACGAATTAAAATGCAAGATAACAAAATACAAGTTAGTTTTTTAAAAGAAATGAAACAATCTTTTCACCCTTTATATTTTATCCCACTATTACTTGTTTTTATTTTAGGATGTGGTTTATCAGCTTATGAACATATGTTTAGCTTTGTTGTTGATAAAAAGTTTGGTTTTACACCTAAAGATATATCAATAATTATTTCAGTAAGTGCCATATTAGGAGTAATAGCACAAATCATGTTTTTTGAAAAATTAGTAAAAAAATTTGGTGAAAAAGGAATCATTAAATATAGCTTATTCATAGCCGCTATAATTATAGTTGTATCTACATTTGTCGGTAATTATTGGATGGTCGCGATTTTAACGTTTATCATCTTTTTGGCATTTGATTTACTTCGACCAGCAATTACAACATTACTTTCTAAAATAGCTGGAGAAAATCAAGGATTTATCGGAGGGATGAATTCTACTTATACAAGTCTCGGGAATATAATAGGGCCAGCAACGGGAGGCATTTTACTTAATGTAAATGTTAATCTACCATATATCTTTGCGGGATTAATTCTTACTATTGGATTTGGCATAACTGTATACTGGTCCAAATATATAACAAAAAACAACAGAGATACATTTCCAATGCAATCCTAATCTTATTGACAGGTTTCTATTTAAACCCAAACCAGAAAGCTTACGTTTTTATTTAATAAATCCCTTAAGTTGATGGGCATGGGGTCCCGCCAACGAGAAGCGAATTTTGCACGCTAAGCAAAAAAATATTATAAGCTATCCATATGGATAGCTTATTTACATAATTTTCGTTCTCGGAAGTTCTACACTGTATGTTCGGGATGGAAATCTAATGAATTAGTTCAGATTACGAAGATCAGGCGTAGTGTTTTAATATAGAGTTGGAGTCGGAGGAGAACAATGGAAGGAAACAATATCGTTTATAGCAACCGAATAATGATTCCATCTTCCGCCGAAAAACCTATAGCCATAAACTCTTTCGTGCCCAATAGTCGTCAAAAAAACCAGAAGTTGTCTCCGTTTCTAAGCGACAGATATGTGAATCGAAATAAACAATTTTGAAGACCCCAAGGACTCTGGGCATAGAGTGGCATTTGTCGTATATATACCATGATTTGAAGTTCACTCCTTATTTGAAATTAGACTTATAACTAATTTTATGCTCAGGGTCAAAGCTTAGATTGGATGTATGCCTAGTAGCCTATTTAAATTTAATTTTGAATGTATATAGTATACATAACGTCCTATTATCGTTAGCAAGTTTTTCATAGCATCCTTGTTTTTACTAAATTTTTGTCTCTATGTCTATCTATCTCTTATACAAGATTTTATACATCATTGATATAGCGGGGATTCTAGGGGTCTTCGCTATTCTTTTTTGTATAGAAAAGTAGTTAGACTAGTGTGTTTTACTTCGGTTCATTTCAAAATATAATTGAAAATTCATCTTTAAATTAAAAAAAGAAGATGTTACCTTTATATATTAATAATTTCGAAATATTGTATAACAGATAATTTTTATGCATTATTGATTAGCGTTGCTTATTGTGCTAACGAATCAGGATAGTGTGGCGACCGACCAACTAAATAGTTGCTTCTCCTCAATTATTAGAAGGAAAGTTCTATCATTTCGCGAATTGATTAGACATAGACGAGCGCTATAATTTTCTATATATGCATAAAGAGGTGACTACGCATGAATCAAAGACCGTCAGAAGAAGAATACGCCGGGAACTCCGGTGAATATATCCGTTTGGTGCCGGACGGTAACATCATCAACATTCTGCTCGCCCAGGAAAAGCAAATGACTGAGCTCCTGGCATCGTTGACCGAAAGCCAGGCCGCATATCGGTATGCGGAAGGAAAATGGACGCTGAAAGAAGTCGTGGGTCACATTGCAGACGCGGAACGCGTCATGACCTACCGCCTGCTCCGGTTCGCAAGAGGGGACCAGACACCTCTGACTGGTTTCGATCAGGAATTGTTCATACCTCCTTTCGGAAGCTGGACAACCGCGCAATTGGCCGAAGACTACCGGGCCGTACGGCAATCAACGATCACATTGCTGCGCGGGCTACCGGCGGAGGCGTGGACCCGCAAGGGCACAGCCAACAACCTAAGCATTACGGCGCGCGCCCTCGCGTACGGCATCGCAGGACACGAACTTCATCACATGGGAGTCATCCGAAACCGGTACTTGAGTTAATCATCGGCTGAGGCCTTTGGAATGGAACTAACACATCTTATGCAACCTTAGATACCGTTCTTATTGGGGTCCCTACCTACAACCATCAACTTAAGGATTTAGACTATTTTGAAATGAAAAGCACGTTACTATTCTCTTATGTTAATGAGAAAGGGTGACGTGCTTTTTATGATTATGCACCAAAAACAAGAGTTATCTTTATTTGCTGAAGAGTTATATCGATTTTTTTCATTTGGAGATATTTGTTTTTCTTAGCTTGATGGGGCACTACTCTATAATGGTCAAATTAAAATTTAAAACAGTTATAGAGACTCCATTTCTCGGAAATATTTTAACTATTAAGTTGTAAAAAGATATGATGCGAGGAATTTTTTTTAATAAATCAAAAAAAATTGATGAATCAGTTGCATAAAGAACGAATCAGCGTATATACTATAAATATCAAAAAAAGTTGATGAAGGGAAGTGAACTACAGTGGTACAAGATTTTCAGCTCTATGAGAAAAAGTTTAAAGCGTTGGCTGATCAAAAACGTTTAGAAATCATGTATGAACTTTGCCAGCGGGGCCAGACGTGTGTATGTGATTTAACAGAAGTTTTTGAAATGACGCAATCTAAGTTGTCCTATCATTTAAAGATTTTATTAGATGCGGGTTTAATTGTAAAAGAAACAAAAGGTACGTGGAGTTATTATGATTTAAATGATGCGGAAGTGAATAATTTATTATCAGAAGAATTGTGCTGTATCTTTAGAAAAACAGGGAAAGGTAGTTGCTGTTAAAATTTTGAGTTATTAATCAAAAAAAATTGATTAATGATATATAAAGAGGAGGAATAAGGTATGAGATATGTTCACATCGGTATAAACGTTACGAATTTAGAGAAGTCTATTGAATTTTATGAAAAGGTATTTGGTGTATCACCAGTTAAAGTGAAAACAGATTATGCAAAATTTTTATTAGAGACGCCAGGACTTAATTTCACGCTGAACGTGCGAGATGAAGTGAAGGGAAATCAGGTAAATCATTTTGGTTTCCAAGTGGATACAGCTGAAGAAATTACATTGCATAAAGAACGATTAGAAAAAGAAGGTTTCTTCGCGCGTGATGAGATGGATACGACTTGTTGCTATGCAGTACAAGATAAGTTTTGGGTAACGGATCCCGATGGTAATGAGTGGGAGTTCTTTTATACAAAAGCAGATAGTGATGTTCATAAAATAGAAGATCCATCTTGTTGTACGACTTCTACCGTAGTAGAAAAAAATTCTTGTTGTTAATAGGAGCTGGAAAATAAAATGAAACGTTTATCCTTTCTAGACCGATATTTAACACTATGGATCTTTCTAGCGATGGCTGTTGGGATTGGTTTAGGGTTTGTGTTCCCTAGTGTAGTAGACGGATTGAATACATTACAGGTTGGAACGACGTCTATTCCACTTGCTGTTGGTTTAATTGTAATGATGTATCCACCATTAGCGAAAGTTCGCTATGAGGAAATGGGACGAGTATTTAAAGATGTAAAAGTGTTAGTTCTATCTTTAGTACAAAACTGGATTATTGGCCCGGTACTTATGTTTGTGTTAGCAATTATTTTTCTTCCTGATAAACCAGAATACATGGTGGGTCTCATTATGATTGGATTAGCACGTTGCATTGCAATGGTCATTGTTTGGAACGATCTTGCTGATGGTGATAAAGAGTATGCGGCAGGTTTAGTGGCTTTTAATTCGGTATTTCAAATGTTATTCTTCTCGGTTTATGCATACGTGTTTGTAACGGTAATTCCAGAATGGTTAGGAATTGAAGGGGCTATTGTCGATATTACAATGATAGAAGTAGCAAAATCAGTATGTATCTATTTAGGAATTCCTTTTATAGCAGGTATGTTGACGCGCTTTGTACTCGTTAAGTTAAAAGGAAGACAGTGGTACGAAAAGGTGTTTATACCTAAAATTAGTCCACTTACATTACTTACATTACTATTTACAATCATCATTATGTTCTCCTTAAAAGGGGAGATGATTGTTAGCGTGCCACTAGATGTGGTAAGGATAGCGATTCCGTTATTAATCTATTTTATTGTAATGTTTTTGGTTTCTTTCTTTATGGGAAGAAAAATTGGTGCAAACTATCCGGTAACAACAACGTTAGCATTTACAGCTGGTAGTAATAACTTTGAGTTAGCAATTGCTGTAGCAGTTGGTGTGTTTGGTATTCATTCGGGCGCAGCATTCGCAGCTGTTATCGGACCGTTAGTGGAAGTGCCTGTAATGATTGCACTTGTAAACGTTGCTTTTTGGTTTAAACGTAAATATTTTAATGACCAACCAGTCTAAATTTAAAAATAAAGGCGGAAAATACCATGGAAAACAAAAAGACAATCTACTTTTTATGTACGGGAAATTCATGCAGAAGCCAAATGGCAGAAGCGTGGGGTAAACAATATTTAGGGGATAAGTGGAATGTGTATTCTGCAGGAATCGAAGCACATGGAGTAAATCCAAACGCAATTAAAGCAATGAACGAAGTAAATATCGACATAACAAATCAAACATCAGATATAATTGATGCAAACATTTTAAATAGTGCTGATTTAGTCGTTACGCTTTGTAGTCATGCGGATGCTGTTTGCCCATCTACTCCGACGCATGTGAATCGTGTTCACTGGGGATTTGATGATCCAGCAGGAAAAGAGTGGTCTGAATTTCAACGTGTTCGCGATGAAATTGGTGAACGTATAAAGCGATTTTCTGAAACAGGGGAATAAATAAAGGAAAGAGTCAATCTTCTATTGTGTTGGAGATTGGCTCTTTTTTATTATGTATTGCATTTACTTATCGCATCGCTTTAAAACTACTCTCAGTAAAAATACAGAATATTATGTAAAAATGGTAAAGTTAGAATAGAACAGTTTAAAAAAGGGGGTGTAACGTATGATCTGTGAACTAAGCAAGGATGATTTTTATAGGTGTAATCGTTTAGTGAATGAACAAGGTCAATTAGAGGTACGTGCTGTAATTGCAGGAGTGAATCCTGGTCGTATATTTGTAGATAACGTGACTTCTCCTAATTCGGGACTCATTTGGTTAGGTAATAATGATGGCTTCTTCTTTATTGGAGATGCTGAAAATGAAGAGTTTAATAAAGAAGTGAATCGTTTTATTAATCATGTAATAGTACCTGAGGCGAGGAAAGTAGGATTAGATTGCTTTGAAGGAATCGGGAATCATTCGAAGTGGAATAAAACAATCGAAAGAATATTTCAGCATTGTAAATTAAAGAGTTGGAATCAAAGAGTGTATATGCTAGGAAAAGAGGATTATGAAAATCATCATGAGCCTAAATTTGAACAGAGATATACTGTACTGAAAATGAGTAAAGCTCTCTATGAAAATAATAATAATACATTTAAGAACATTGATTTTTTACAATCAAAAATTTTAGAGTTTTGGTCTTCACCGGATTCTTTTTTCAATGAGGGGATTGGCTATTGCATTGTTTATGATGATTTAATTGTGAGTGTTTGTTTTTCAGGGTTCGTCTTTGAAAATATACACTGTATAGATATTGAAACGATAGAAGGTCACCAAGGGAGAAAATTAGCTCAAAAGATAGCGCATAGTTTTGTGAAAGATTGTTTGGAGAATGATATTATTCCATATTGGGACTGTATGGAATTGAACAAGCCTTCTGTTGCAGTTGTAGAAAATGTAGGGTTTACAAATGTATTTAACTATGTGGGATATTATTTTTTATTTGAATAATCTAGGTATACTTTACAATTTACACTTTGAGATTGTCCAATCATTATATATATCTACAATTTAAAAAAGAAAGCATATGAGGTGTGCGAAAATGAAAATACAAATAGTATTGTTTGATGGTTTCGGAGAACTTGTCTCTTTCGCACCGTTTGAGGTACTGAAAAGAGCGATAGAAGAAGGGGCTCAATTTGTAGTTGAATTCGTTTCGAGTGAACAAAAGAAGGAAGTTACTACCTCGTTTGGAGTTACAGTTAAACTACATGATTTTTTACGAATGGAGAATCGTCCAGATTTGTTAATTGTACCTGGTGGTGGCTGGAATCATAAAGCAGAGCATGGGGCACGAAAGCAAGCAGAGCTTGGAACTTTGACTAAAATGATTAGCGAGATGTACAATGCAGGAACAATCGTTGCTGGCGTGTGTACAGGGGGTATGCTGTTAGCAGCCTCTGGTATATTGAACGGTCGAAAGGCAACGATGCACTATTTGGCACAGGATGAAATGAGTGAATACGGGGCAGAGCTTCTTCATTACCGAATTGTAGATCAAGACGATGTTATCACTGCAAGAGGAGTCACTTCAGGAGTTGATTTGGGACTTTGGATCACGGAAAGATTCGCAAGTCCTAAAATTGCGGCTGCTGTTGAATACAGAATGGAATATGAGAGGCGAGGTGTTGTTTGGAAGTAATTTGACTTCTTTTTTATCCCGCATTAACGGACAGTAAGACTCCCACCACAAAATTCAGCGAATGGGAGGGAGGGCTGCCCGGAAAAAAACAATGGATATGTACTAATAATCAGTGGGGATGACAAAACTCCTACTGATGAAAGTTTCATTTTATAATTTTTCATCTTATTAAAAGTTGATTTGTTAGAAAGGATAATCATTTATTGCTATAATGAATGGATGCATGGCAGGAAATAGATAGAAAGATACTGCTAGTAATTTATACTTAAAATGTAGGGAGATTGAACAGAGTTATGGGGACAGAAAAAGAAATTAGTTCCGCTAAATTAATATGGAAGATGACGCGCCCGCATACGTTAACGGCGACGTTTTCTCCTGTAATTTTAGGAACAGTGGCATCACTTTATGTTGCCAAAATTGATTGGCTGTTATTTATTGCGATGATGGCTGCATGTTTAGCATTGCAAATAGCAACGAACTTATTTAATGAGTACTATGATTTTAAACGTGGATTAGACACTGCTGAATCCGTTGGCATCGGTGGCGGAATTGTCCGTCATGGATTGAAGCCAAAAAATGTGTTAACAGTTGCGCTTTTATTATATGTCGTAGCAGCAATTATTGGAGTTTATATTTGTATGAATAGCAGCTGGTGGTTAGTCGTCATCGGTTTAATTGGAATGGCGGTTGGCTATTTATATACAGGCGGTCCATTACCAATTGCGTACACCCCGTTTGGAGAATTAGTTTCTGGATTGTTAATGGGAACATGTTTTGTACTCATTGCTTTCTTTATTCAAACGAATACTGTAACGATTGAAAGTGTATTAATTTCCATTCCAATTGGAATTTTAGTAGGTGCAATCAATATGTCGAATAACATCCGAGATATCGAAGAAGATATTAAAGGTGGAAGAAAGACATTAGTAATCCTCCTTGGGAGAGAAAAAGCTGTGGTAACACTAGCGATAGCCTTTTTCATTGCGTATTTATGGATTGCCGTAATTGTATTAATGGGTTATATAAGCCCTTGGGCATTAGTTATGTTCCTAGGTTTGAGAAAGCCAATTTCTGCGATTCAAAGTTTCCAAAAAGGGGCAAAGGATCCTGGATATATGCGCATCGCAATGAAATCAACAGCGATGACAAATACGATTTTCGGCTTCTTGTTGTCAGCAGGATTATTAATTAGTTACTTGTTTTAAATGAAAAATATTGTTAAGTAACTTAACCCCAGTTTCTCAATTTTAATATAGAGAGATTGGGGTTTTTATTTTGACTTTGTTTCATGTTAAAAACAGTTTCATTTGAAATGCAAATACCAATAAATTGCAACTTCATCATTTTCAATATCCAAACCTTTATAAACAAGAAAATCAAACCCACCAATTACAAATCCGCATTTTTCATAGAACTTACATGCTGCGACATTATTATTTTGCGTTTCAAGCATGATACCTGGCATATTGCCTTTTTTTGCCCACTGCTTTGCTTGATCAACTAATCTTTTACCAACTCCGAGTGTACGATATTTTTTATCTACCGTTATATCTTCTATGTAAGCATAGTGGTTCCAATTCTTTTTTAATACCATTAATCCAATGATTTGGTTATGTAACAGTGCTATGTAAATGACTTGATTAGGTTTATTTATATATTCATTGTAAGGCAGTTGTTCATTATCATCTTGATTTTGTAAATAACTTTTTTCATAACTCGGAACGTCTTCTACTGTATATTTTATACGTCTATTTCCTTTGGAAAGAGAAAGAATTAACCGAGCATTCACTATAAAACTGTCATCAATCTCCGGGAGATTATCTAAATCATTTGTTTCTAACTCTCTAATTACAAGGTTCATCGGGGCACCTCCACATAATAATATTTCTTCTAGTTCTTCATTTGGTTCAAATGAATTCCAATTACAAAATTATAATAGAATTTCAATAGTACGGCTATCTTTGTATTTTATCTTTATATCAGCATGCTATTATCTTGATATAAAAATATTGTTTAGAAAGAGTAGTATCTTTTATTTTGGATGTATATTCAGTTTTCAAATTTAACTGTAATAGAGAAAAAATATTTTTTAAAGAGTGGATGCAATAGGCTATTCTTTAACTAATTTCGACATTATCTGCATTTTATCTTCACCTTCCTCTATTAATCTATTTATTGTAAATATCAGCTGGAGTTAATGCTTAGCTGTATAAATAATGAAGATGAAAATGAGTAGGGAAAGGATCGAAACATAATGAAAGAATCACAAAATAAGAAAAAAACAAGTGGAGTAAATAAGGTAATACTATCTTTAGGAGTTGTTTTAGCAACGACCTTTTTCACGTTCTTTTTAATAGGGAAATGGAACTCTATCCCAGCGAAAGGGGTAGCTAATGAAAGTATTAGGCTAGCTAATACGCAACAACAAGGAAAGAAAGAGGACACATCGCTGGCAAAACAGAAAAGACCTGATGGAAAACCAGTAGGAAAGGTTGTTTATTTAACATTTGATGACGGCCCTAGCGAATTAACTGGAAAATTTTTAGATGTACTAAAAGAGCAACATGTTGCCTCGACATTTTTTATGCAAGGAAGCAATTTACAGAATACCGCTTTTCAGGAAAATGTAAAACGAGCAGTAAAAGAAGGACATTATATTGGTGCTCATAGTATGACACATAATAGTGATAAGCTATACAAAAAAGAACAATTTGTAACGGAGATGAAAGAAACGTTAGCTCTTATTCATAATATTACAGGTACAACTCCTAAACTAGTCCGTCCCCCATATGGATCTGCACCAGGATTAAAGGGGCAGGACATTCGTAACAAAATTGTAGAAGCAGGAATAAAAGTTTGGGATTGGACGATAGATTCAAATGATTGGAAATTAAAAGGTAACCCACAGCAAATTATAGAAAATGTAAAGCGTACAACAACAGAAGATGTGGAAGTAGTTCTAATGCATGAAAAACTACAGACATTACAAGCGCTTCCGGAAATTATTAAATTTTATAAGGAAAAAGGATATGAATTCGGGGTATACAATGAAGCGGATCATTTTCAACTAAACTTCCAGAAAGATCAACGTCTATAGTATAAACATAATTATTTTAAAAAGGTGTTTTCCATTACTAAATCAATAACTAAGCCAAAAGTCGATTTCTTATTTTATAAAGAAATCGGCTCTTTCGTTTATGTATTACGTTACAAGAGTTTTCTTATTTTCTCCGGAATGTCCTTTTTTGAAATCTATGCAACAGAGTCTTTATAGTAAGAGTATTTTGTCGGGGAATAATCAAAAAAACGTATATTACAATATAAAAAATTCATCTTAATACTAAAGGATACATGACAACGATTCCTATAAATTCTTCTCAATAATTGAAAATAAAATCAATCCAGATTATTATATTGTTATTGTAATTATAAATGTAATTACATTTTATTGAAGGAGGATACAAAGATGAAAAACTCAAAAGGCTCTATTGAATCAGAGATAAGCAAAGCAATTACTCACTGGGAAAAGGACTACCTAGGACGCGGGTCTATATCCGTTAAGACAGATATATTGCGGGATATGATTATCGTAAATTTACAAGGTATTTTAACGCCAGCTGAATATACGGTTTGCGAAACAAAAGACGGTATGCTAACGATAAAGAAAAATCGTTCGGAGCTAGTTGAATCTGGAATTGAAGATTTGAAAGAGATTATACTAGAATTAACTGGAGAAAAAGTGAAAAGTTTTCATACGGATATAAGCTCCCGTACTGGTGAACGAGTAATGATTTTTAAATTGTTTCATAATCTTGAGGGGAAATTTTAAAAATTAAAACCATCGTAGGGTTAGTGGGAGATAATTAAGAAACCTAAAAGTTTTGCGCTTTATTTAAATTTATTAACATGATAATAATTAATAACTTGAAATTATTTACGTATACTGAATTTTAATTGGAATAACGCTCAAAAAAACTGATAAATAAATTGACAAACTGCTTAATATAGTTTATCTTATAATTGTTTTAAAAAATTAATAGATGCTTATTTTAACTGTTTGCTATAATTAAGGCTTTAGCATTTTTTTAATATGTAATATTGACTAAATGAAAAAGTTTCTTAATTGAAAGATAGCGCATAACATAAATTGATATATTGATTGCATAATCTAGGAGATCAGAGATATACTGTTATTTTTAATAGGAGTAATACATACATTACTATCCTCTATAAAATGGGAGCTCTTCAAAAAACTTTATTGAAGTTAGTTGAAGTGAAACCGACAATCTCCATAATTCAATGATGATATAAAATCATTGAATTATGGAAGTTGTCGGTTTTTTTTATGGGAAAAAACGATGTACTAAAAAGAGTGAATGAAAATTGAAATTAAAAAAACTATCGTAATGAAAAGGAATTTTTATAGGCTATTTTCGCTTAGAAGGGAGTATTTAACATGTTAATTTCGCTGATTTCATCAACACTGTTAACTTTATTTTTTATGGCGCTTAGTGCTTCTTGGCTAAGTGGATTATTATTTTTAAATGCAAGGATACCTTTACGTTTTGTTCATATCCATATTGGTATCGCTGCTTTACCTTCATTGGTTTCTTTACTCGCACTTGTTAATAACAATGGAGATAGAGTTGTGGGGCCTTGGCATCTAGATACTTTAGCTTGGTTAATGGCTTTCTTTGTTCTTACAATTGGTTTAATCATTCAGCGTTTCTCTGTACGTTATTTAATGGGAGATCGCTCATATCGAAAATACTTTGCACTTTTTACATTTACTACAGGTGTATCTTCGGTTGCATGGTTAAGTGATGATCTTCGCTTAATGCTCATTTGTTGGGGAGCAACGCTTATAGGATTGGTTCTACTTATAGGGCTAAATAAAGGGTGGAAAGTAGTTAGTGAAGCAACTAAAATCTCTGGCTACCTATTTACAATAAGTTGGATTGCCTTACTATCAGCTATCATTTGGCTTTTTCAAGTAACAGGACAGTGGCAGTTAACATCAGTTTTAACGAATGAAAATGTAGTGCTACATGGAACATTGGAGAGAACAGGAATTAACTTATTAATTATATTAGCGGTGATGATTCCAGCAGCACAATGGCCTTTTCAAAGATGGTTAATTGAGTCTGCTGTTGCTCCAACTCCTGTTTCTGCTATTATGCATGCGGGTTTAGTAAATGCTGGCGGTATCATGTTAACTAGATTTTCACCTCTTTTTCATGATGATATTGCACAAATCATTTTACTAATTTTCTCTAGTATTTCTATCTTAATAGGTACAGGAATTAGTTTAGTCCAAGTTGATTATAAACGTCAGCTAGTAGGTTCAACTATTGCACAAATGGGATTTATGCTTATTCAATGTGCATTAGGCGCCTATTTAGCAGCTATTATTCATTTAATTTTACATGGTTTGTTTAAAGCTACACTATTTTTACAAGCTGGTTCTTCCGTGCAACGTTTTGGGGTAGTGAATCAGTCTAATGAAAAGATGTCCAATTTATGGATGATAGTTGGGCGTGTTTTAGGATTATTTATAGCAATTACTTTCTGGTTTATGACTTCTGGAGAGGGGTATCAACTAGTTAGTGCGTTAATCTTAGGCTGGTCACTATACTTTTCATGGAAACAGCTTGTTGTTTTTGGGGAGGGAAGAATGGGACGAATTGCTGGCGTAATTGTTTTGATTGGATTTTCTCTCATTTACTTTACCGTTCATAATTCTCTTTATAAATGGTTGCATACTGATATTTATCAAAGTGTTCAACCTTCAGCTCCAGCCGTTATCTTTGTTATATGTATTTTACTATTTAGTAGTGTTATTAGTACTTTCGTTACTCGTCATCAATCTTCTACTTTATTCGCTGTACTTTATCTTTGGTTAGTTCGAATAGGTGAGGCGAGACGAAAGTCAGTAGAAAGTCACCCAAGCTATCTGAAACATTATGTATCAAAGGGAGGTAATTCGTGATGAGCATATCGTCAATATTAAAGAAAGATACAAACATTGATATGCAAGAAAATAATATAAATGATTTAGTTGCATCTGCTAGCCGAGTTATTGCGCCACTTTGGCCTATCTCTACGTTTGCAGCTCACCACCCTTGGATGGGACTTGAAAAGCAATCATTTGAACAAGTCGCAAATTGGTTAAAAGAAGCTCGTAATGTGGATATTTATCCTAGTGCCTCCATGATTCATTCGGCAAAAGCGAAAGGTGAGATTGAGGAATCATTTTTACAAATGAGTTTGTCTCGTTGGCTGGATTCACAATCTTTTCATATTCCGCGAGAGAAAGCAGAGCGATTTTGCCAAGTAGCTTTAAAGTTAGAAAAATTACCTTCTAGTCTATTATCATCGCCAGAAGTAAATAAATTGGCAGAAGAAATGAATTATATAAATACAGCAAGTATGCAAGCCTCTGTTATGCAGCCAATAAGTTCGCTTATAGAGAGTCAAAATAGTGAAAACCTATCTGATGTTCTTAATTATCATATCATTAAATGGTGTAAATTATATCTTGATGAATCCGGATCAAATTGGACGATGCCAAATCGAGAGAAAGGTTTTTATCGTGCATGGCAACACCTTATTAAATTTGATCCAGCGTTCAGTAAAAATGAGCGTAAAGTTTTAAAAGATTGGCCACAAGATGCCGAAGTAGCTTTAGCGAGAGCATTATCTGAACTAGGAATTTCTAAATCTAACATACAATCTTACCTTGAAGGGCACTTACTTTCTTTGCCTGGGTGGGCAGGAATGATACGATGGCGCTCACAACAAGCAATTCAGGAACAGGAACTTCTCATAGAATATTTAGCAGTTCGAATTTCTATGGAGCTGGCTATTGTAAAACCTTATTTACCTTTAAAAAATCAAAAGGTTGAGAAAAAAGTTTCGATCGTCCCACTTATAGCTTCTTGGATCTATTGGGGGAATATTTCAACACGGGAATGGTTACAAATGCCTGCTACTGAACAAAGTGAGTTATTAGTATTCGCTTATCGTTTTGATGAAAATATTCGCAAGAAACTTTGGCTGGAAGCTTGGGAACAAACGCATGCAGAGCAATTAAGAGAGAAGATTGCTTCTACACAACGTGCAACCGATGATAAAAAGCGTGTATTAGCTCAATTAGCATTCTGTATTGATGTACGTTCAGAACCATTTCGTCGCCACCTTGAAAAATTAGGTCCGTTTGAAACATTTGGAATAGCTGGTTTCTTTGGATTACCAATTGCAACTAGTGAACTAGGTAGTAATAACAACCACCCTTCTTTGCCAGTTATACTCAAACCGAAACATCAAATAAAAGAGCTCACAAATGAAAATGAACTTAAATCTTATGAGCAGCGTAAGAGGGTAGGCAGTTCGGTACGTTATACATTTAAAACGATGAAACAGAACGTAATGACAAGTATGGCGCTACCTGAGTTAAGTGGTCCTTTACTTGGTCTACAGATGGTGACAAGAAGTTTTGTCCCAAGAGGAGTTGGTAGTTTCATTCGTAACCTTCGTAAAACTATGTTACAAAAACCTGATACAACATTCTCGCTTAATCATGTTCATGACACAAAGGGTGAGATACCTATCGGTTTTACGAAAGAAGAAAAAGTGAACTATGTGCGTCAAGCTTTAAAAATGGTGGGACTGACAGAAAAATTTGCTCCTTTAGTTGTAATGTGCGGACATAGTAGTCAAAGTACGAACAATCCTTATGCTGCAGCACTTGAGTGTGGTGCTTGTGGCGGAGCAGCAGGGGGATTCAATGCAAGAGTTTTTGCTACTTTATGTAATCTTCCAGAAGTGAGAGAAGCGTTGTTTGCTGAAGGTATTAAAATTCCTGAGGATACCATTTTTGCAGCAGCTGAACATAAAACAACAGTGGATGAATTGGAATGGATTTACGTCCCAGAACTTTCGGAAACTGCGCAAGAAGCATTTGATTGTATCGAGTCGATTATGCCAAATGTGAGTCAACATGCAAATAGAGAGCGTTTAACGCAATTACCAAATTTTAAAACGAAAATAAAAAATGCGAGTAAAGAGGCACATCGATTTGCAGAAGATTGGAGTGAAATACGTCCAGAATGGGGATTAGCTCGTAATGCATCTTTTATTATCGGGCAACGAGAATTAACTCAGAATTGTGACTTAGAAGGTAGGGCTTTCCTCCATAATTATGATTGGAAACAGGATGAAAGTGGCGATATATTAGCTAACATTATTGCAGGACCAGGAACAGTAGCTCAGTGGATAAATCTACAATATTACGCTTCAACTGTAGCTCCTCATTATTATGGTAGTGGAAACAAAACAACCCAAACCGTAACGGCGGGTCTAGGTGTTATGCAGGGAAATGCAAGTGATTTGTTGCCAGGCTTACCTTGGCAATCCGTTATGCAGTCAGATAGTGAGACGTATCATTCACCACTTCGTTTACTAATTGTAATTCAAGCGCCTAGTCAATATATAGAACGTTTGCTAAATAATGATTTCACATTTCGAGAAAAAGTTCAAAATGGATGGGTTAGACTTGCAAG
Source organism: Bacillus sp. TE8-1 (assembly GCF_008368855.1). Taxonomy (NCBI): domain Bacteria; kingdom Bacillati; phylum Bacillota; class Bacilli; order Caryophanales; family Bacillaceae; genus Bacillus; species Bacillus sp. TE8-1. The sequence goes on from NZ_QPET01000006.1 coordinate 16,756, forward strand.
TGTTGATCCAAAGGGACGCTGGAAAAACTGGTAACAATCATGTAATGAATTATCAACTATTGTTACTAGCTTAAAAGTTTCATAAATACAATAATGAAGAAGGAGTGCTCCATATGAATTCAAAGAATAAAAAAGTTTTATTGTTAACAGACATTAAACATGAAATAGAGCCTATTATCCAACAAGTAACTAACATTCAACAAGAAAACATGTTGACTATACACAGCTACGATTCTGTAATTGTACATCCTTATGGAGATATAATGAGATCTATTATTATTGCTATTTATCAAGAAAATGTTGAAGAAATTTTTGTTGTAGGAATAGAGGATAAAGAAACTGATGTAGTTAATCTACAAATTCAACGTGATTCCATAAAAAATAACAGGGAACTAGACTATCTCTTTGAAAATTGCATGCCTGAATTTTCAAGTGGTAGCCTTGATGAATGGCTAAGTGGAAAAGAAAATGTTAGTGAAAATATTGAGAAGAGTATAGATATGATTTGTCATCATCCACTAGTACCGTCTGATGTTAAAGTTCATGGTTTCAAGATTGATAGAACAGGGGAAAAAGAAACGGTTGTTAAAGTTTCTGTTAATAAAGTAGTGAAACAAATGCATTCTTATGTGTAAGTTATCGATAGATAAGCAACTTTTATTTGGTAGATACTATAATATGTTAAATATTTGGAGTTGTTTCCTTTAAAAAGAGTAAAAGAAATCTTCTATAAATGGAGATCTTTTGCTCTTTTTATAATAAAAATAAAAAATTATTTGACGTTTTTTCGAAAAAAAATTTTTAAGACAAGGCTTTTAGGTTTATGAAAACCTTTATTCATGATAGCAAGATAATTTTGATAAGAAGTATATAGTAAGAATGATTTGGAGATACCGATGGGGATATAACTATTTTATTTAGGACGGTGCAATTAAAATGGATTTACAGAAAGGGAAATTATATTGGAACACGACTTTTTCTAATACACCTTCTTATCCTCGTTTGGACGAAGATATAAAATGTGACGTACTAATAATAGGAGCAGGAAGTTCGGGTGCTCAATCAGCATACTATTTGAGTGAATCAGATTTAAATATTGTTATCGTTGATAAAAGAAAGGTAGGACATGGAAGTAACCTTACAAATACAGCACTTATTCAATATTTAGGTGATAAGATGTTTTTTGAACTTGTAAATACATTTGGGGAAGAGTATGCAGTTAAGCATATGAAATTATGTGAACAAGCTATTAATGATATTGAATATGCTGATCAAAACTTGCCTTATTGCTCTGACTTTAAACGACGGGACAGTTTATATTATGCAAGTTATGAAGAGGATATAAAGAAATTAGAAAAGGAATTGTATTATTTACATAAGTATAATTTTAAAGCGGCTTGGTTATCAGAAAAACAAATTGGACAGAGATATCCATTTAAAAAACGTGCAGCTATTTATACATATAATGATGGTGAAATAAATCCTTATAAATTTACACATAGTTTATTAGAACAAGCCTCTAATAAAGGAGTTCACATTTATGAAGATACAGAGATTGTTGGCAAAAAGTTAGAGAAAGAATGTGCTATCTTTTATACAAAGGAAGGCAATTCTATTACTGCCAATAAAGTAATTGTGGCTGCAGGATATGAAGGATTGGAATTTAAAAAGGAAAAGAACGCTACACTGATTAGCTCATATGCAATTGTTACTAATCCTGTGGAAGATTTATCTTCTTGGTATAAACGCACTCTCATTTGGGAAACTGCGAGACCATATATTTATATGAGAACTACTGCAGATAATAGGATTATTATAGGTGGATTAGATGAAGATACAAACATTGCTCAAGAAAGAGATTCAAAATTAATCCATAAAAAAGAGAAATTAGTGAATGAATTTAATAAGCTCTTTCCCAATATAACAGTTGAACCTGAATTTTATTTAAGTGCTTTTTATGGTGGTACTCATGATGGTTTACCTATAATTGGAATGTATGAAGAGTTTCCAAATTGTCACTTTATCTATGCGTATGGAGATAATGGATTAGTATATAGTATGGTACTTTCTAAAATTGTTCGAGACGTAATTATTAACGGTTCAAGTCCGGATTTGCATTTATATTTACAAACTAGACCAAAACTAAATGAGTAAGCTGCATGTATGCAAAATCAAGGTAGTAAAGAGTTTATTTAGGGTTCCATTATAAAAAAACGCTATTTTAAATGTATTAGTTTCATGTGACTATTTGTTATGTTTATGAATGCTTAAATAAAGCATTCATAAACAATATTATTTATTAAATCCATTTATCTTACTAAGTTCTGTTATTTGTATAATCCATTCTTTTTTTAGGTAGGGTAGAGTTGCTTGGATATGATGATATTCCCATTCTTCCTCAATGATAGGGTAAAGATCAAATAAGTGTTTTTCTTCATCATTTGTTACACTTGCTTTAGGATTGTCAGTAAGTTTAAAATAAATGTCGCACCATCCGCTATAGTTTGTTAACATGAATAAAAAATTAGGACATGTGAATTCGATGAGGTATATTTCTTTCTCTAATTGAATATCTGATAGTAATTCTCTTGCAGTCTCAAAAGTAGGCTTCTTTTGGTAACCATTGCATGAATGCCATGCCCAAATAGGGAAATCTATAATAAAGTCAATACCTTTCTGTTTCATGTGTCTTACAATGTATTTATATGCTGTGCAACCTTCTTTACTAACAAAAATAGGATCGGCTATAAGCTTACCTTCATTCAAAAGTGTATTTATAGCATTTTGGTTTTGAAAAGTCCATAGGATTGTTGAATCAATAAATGTATTTAAGTTTGACTGTTTATCAAATTGTTTTTTCATCTTTCTCTCCATTTTCTTTTTTATTTTATAAGAGTTTAAGATAAGTACAAAGTGCATTATATTTTTATCTTTATTAAGAGTTGGAAAAATCCATTAAAGATAGAAGAGTTTGTTTGCAATTACAAAGGATGATTCTTATAATCATTTAAAAATAACAGAAGTATTTGTTCTAATAAAGAATGAATTGTGCTTTAAGAATTAGAAAGGATAGCCATGCAAAATAAAATTATTGTTATGTTTCAAAAAGATTTTCGTTTATATGATAACCCAGCACTATTTGAGGCTGTTCAGTCTGGTGAGGTTCTTCCTGTATATATACAAGATGAAACTTTTTCAATAGGAAGTGCGGCAAAGTGGTGGTTGCACCATGCTGTAATAGATGTAAAGAAGCAACTTGAGGCATTGGGCTCTACTTTTATAATACGTAAAGGAAAGACACAAGAAGAAATACTTTCTCTCATAGAACAATTAAATATAACGGCTGTATATTGGAATATTTGTTATGATCCGGACAGATTACAATCTAATCAAAAAATGAAAATGATGTTAGAGGATAAAGGTATTATCTGTAAAGAATTTAATTCGCATTTATTATTAGAACCGTGGATTATTAAAAAGAAAGATAACACTGAATATAAGGTGTTTACGCCTTTTTACAATGCATTTCAAAAGCAGGTAATACCTAAACCTTTTAGCAGAGTGCAGAGTATAAAGTGGAGAAACTCTTTACCAGCAAGCTTATCTGTTTCAGAATTACAATTGTTGCCGACTATACCGTGGACATCTCATATGGAAGTAATATGGGATCCGACAGAAGAAGGGGCATATAAAACATTCAAGAAATTTTTCTCTAGTAAATTAGTCTCTTATAGTGAAGGAAGAGATTTTCCAGGTCAAAATGTCCATTCGATGTTGGCACCGTATCTTTCATTTGGTCAAATATCAGTAAAGCTAATGTTTCGTTACTTAATAAATAAAAGTACCGAAAGACAATGTAGTCTTTTTGAAAAACAAGTTAATAGTTTTATACGTCAATTAATTTGGCGAGAGTTTTCTTATTATTTACTATACCATTATCCATTTACAGTATATAAACCTCTTAATAAGAGCTTTGAACATTTTCCGTGGAATAAGGAAGAGGAGTTATTAAGAGTATGGCAAAAGGGGAAAACGGGTTATCCGTTTATTGATGCGGGAATGCGAGAACTATGGCAAACAGGTTTTATGCATAACCGGGCAAGAATGGCTGTAGCCTCTTTTCTTGTAAAGCATTTGTTAATTCCGTGGCAAGAAGGAGCAAAATGGTTTATGGATACACTACTAGATGCTGATATTGCAAATAATACAATGGGATGGCAATGGATTGCTGGAAGTGGAGCAGATGCATCACCGTACTTTCGTATTTTTAACCCCATCACACAAGGAGAAAAGTTTGATAAAAATGGAGAGTATATAAGAAGATGGGTACCAGAATTAAAAGATATCCCAAACAAATATATACATAAACCTTGGGAAGCACCTGAGCATATTTTACAAAAATCCAATATAAAACTTGGTGATACATATCCTTATCCGATTGTTGATCATAAGGCAGCACGAGAGAGAGCCCTTTGTGCATATAAAAGTATGAAAGAATTTGTATGAAATAGGTTAAACAATATGTATTTAGAATTTTAATATTAGAATTTTATCCATTACAAGGACATACTAATCATATAAAGTTTCTATAATCTTCTAGTAAAAAGGAGAATGTTTATGAAAAAATCTAGTATTATAGTATTTTTACTAACATATGGTTTGTTTTATGTTTCTAGTGTTTTATTCCCTATTGATCGTACTTGGTATGATGCGTTAGAAAAGCCGTCTTGGACACCTCCTGGTATGACAATCGGAATGATATGGGCTGTATTATTTGGACTTATCGCATTATCAGTTGCAATTATTTACAACAACTATGGATTCAAGCCAAAAACATTTTGGTTTTTATTCCTTTTAAATTATATATTCAATCAAGCGTTCAGCTATTTTCAATTTAGCCAAAAGAATTTGTTTTTAGCAACAGTAGATTGTTTACTAGTCGCTATTACTACGTTACTTCTCATTATGTTTTCTTCCAATTTATCTAAAGTATCGGCATGGTTGCTAATACCATATTTTTTATGGTCTGCATTTGCTACATATTTATCTTGGACAATTTATAGTATAAATTAAAGACGGAACTAAAAACTTGAGCACAATAAAAATGCTCGAGTTTTTATGTTTATTAATGATAATCTGAAATATAGAATATATACATCTTAGGGAGGTCATCTTTTTGAAAAAATGGATAAAAATTGTTCTGTACTCTTTACTAGCTATTTTAATCGTCGGAAGTATTACTTTTTTAACTTGGTCTCAGTTTACTTATAAACCAACGAAAGAGGCTTTGTCTTTAGTAGATGATAAAAAAGATGAAGATTATATAGTTTTTGGAGAGAAAGATGCAAAAATAGGAGTTATTTTTTATCAAGGAGCTAAAGTAGAAGCCGAGGCTTATAGTTACTTAGGAGAAGCTCTTGCAAAAGATGGGCATTTTGTAGTAATGCCTAAGTTACCATTAAACTTAGCGATACTTGGAATAAATGAGGTAGATAGTGTAATTGAACAGTATCCTGAAGTTCAAAAATGGTATGTTGCTGGGCATTCAATGGGCGGAGCTATGATTTCTAGGTATGCCTTTCAACATGAAGAAAAGGTAGACGGGATTATTTTCTTAGGTTCGTATCCTGCAGATGACTTCTCTACGAAATCGATTCCAATGTTATCAATTTACGGGGAAGTAGATGCTTTAGCAACTGTAGAAAAAATAGAGAACAATAAAAAGTTCATGTCAAAGAATACTACTATGCACATGATAAAAGGGGGAAACCATGCTCATTTTGGCATGTATGGTGAGCAAAAAGGTGATAATGCGAGTTTAATTACGGCAAAAGCACAACGAGATGAAACAGTAAAAGTAATTGAACAATGGTTATTGGAACAATGATAACGAATTTAATAAATCTACCGAAAGAATTTTCCCAACGGTAGATGGGAGAGAGAATAAAGAGCCAAATCGTATGAATTGGCTCTTTTATTTATTTGCTATCTCCAATTGTCCCCTTATTTTCTCCGGAATATCCTCTTTAGAAATAATATCGTAAGAATACACATATTTTCCTTTCACATGAATTTTTAAGTAAGTTTTTCTTATAAAATCATTAGGCGTGTTCGTTCCAACTTTATATTCTTTTTCATTGCTTAGTTCATCAACACCCTTTAGTGAGTACATAGCTCGGCCTTTATAATGATAATCTGGAATGCCATATCCCTTCGCAACGGCGTATACATTTTTTTCTTCAGCAATCGGATTAAATCTGTCTAAATCCCCGCGTAATATGAAAGGTAGTAAGTATATAGGAAGGCCTATTCCTAGTATGCAAAGTACAAATTTTTTCATGGTCGTTTCTCCTCTTGTTCATTTACAGGATTCAGTATAGAAAAAAATTCTTATGAATATAGAGGGAAATTTCTTAAGGTTTTCTTAATAAAGTTTAACCGTGTGAAAAAAACTAACTTGAGCATTAAGCTTACGGAATGAATAACCAAATAACTTGTTTTCTTTATTTTTTGATATTTCTTAAGAACCTATCAAGAAATAAGTGAGTTTTAGGATTTAGAATAAATGTATCTTACAGTAATAAGAGAATTATCTAAAAAAATTAGAGTGAGAACAATTAAAGAAAGCATCTAGTGGATTGCTTTTTTCTTTTGGAATAGAGAATCACATGGGTCAGTTACATGTAATACGGCACTGTGCTTCTATGTCACTGAAAAATCCAATGATAAAAAAAGAGGGGGAAGGCATTTTTTATTGAAGTTTGTTAATGATAGATTTTTAACTAGTTAGGGGGGGATCGTAAAATAGATTATTAATCTCTTTAATAATTTTTATTTTCCTTATAGTTGGCATATTGTATTAGAAATTTTTAATTTTGAAAGGAGAATCAATAATTATGGGTAAGAAAAGAAGAATAAGTAATAAGTTATTACTTGTCAGTGCAATTTTTACAATAGCAATTCCCTCAGTCTCATATGCGGAGGAAGTAATTTCACCTGAAAATTTTACGAGTTCTTCAAGTTTGTATGAGGGACGGAATACGGAAGTATTGAAAACAAGCTTATATCCTTATACATATAACTATCCGTTTAACTACCAATTTAGTTCGAAATTAAAGGAAGCAAACACAACTATAAAAAAAGTAGACAATAGTGATGATAAAAATCCTATTATATCTACTACTCTTTCATTTATTCGCCATATGAATAGTGAAGATTATAAATCTGCATTTGATTTAACCTCAAGGTCATTACAGAAAATAATATCCGAAGAATGGCTGAAGAACTATTGGGAGGGACTCCCAGTGCAATTACAAGCAGGTTCTTTTATAGAAATTGGGGAGGTTACACAAAAAGAGATAAATCCTGTTCATACAAATGTGGAGATTCAATTAGTTTTTGAAAAAATGACTGTACCTTTACTAATTAAACTAGATCCATCTGGAAAAATAGACGATTTTCAACTCAGCATGTCGTTTAGTCCTGTTGCAGAGCGTCCATCATATAGTAAGCCTGAATCATTTGTTGATAAAGAAGTAGTAGTTGGAAGTGGTGCATTTCCATTACCAGGAACATTGTCGGTTCCAAAAGGAAAGGGTCCTTTTCCAGCGGTTATTCTTGTTCAAGGATCAGGAGCAACTGATCAGGATGAAACAGCGTTTGCTTTAAAACCATTTCGCGATTTAGCTGAAGGTCTTGCATCGAAGGGAATTGCTGTCCTTCGCTATAATAAAAGAACTTATGAACATGGGTTGAAAACACAATTCAGTCCCTTTTATACAGTTGATAAAGAGACAACAGATGATGCTCTTCTTGTAACTCAATTTCTTAAAAATGAGCCTCTAATAAATAAAAATCAAATTTATATTTTGGGTCATAGTCAAGGTGGAATGATGCTTCCGAAAATGATTGAAAAAGACCAAAATAAAAATATTGCTGGAGCAATTGTAATGGGAGGGCCAGCTCGTACGATCCAAGACGTTGTTTTAGATCAATTTGAGTACCTTTTCTCTATTGGAGCAATGAACCTGGATCAATATAAATTCTACAAATCGCAATTTGAATTATTAAATGATCCTAATTTCTCTGGTCAGAATCCCCCAAAAGATTTTTACTTAGGATCAGCAGTATTTTGGGATTCTATACGGAAAATTAAAGCGGCAGAAATGTCAAAAGAACAAAAGACACCGCTTCTTATTATTCAAGGAGAAAGAGACTATCAAGTTCAATCAAAAATTGAAATTCCTCTTTGGAAAGAACAATTAAAAGAACGAGATAACGTAGATTATCGACTATATCCAAAGTTAAATCATTTCTTTACAGAGGGTGAAGGGGAAATAAGTAAGCCAAATGAATATTATAGTCCTGCTAATATCCCTGAGTATGTTATAAATGATATTGCTGCTTGGGTGCAAGGCAGATCGCAATTAAATTAGCAACCATATGTTTTAATAAAGACTTTCTTTCCGTAATCAAAATAGAAATATTTTGATTAGGTTATATGTTTTTTAAAAGCACTCTTTAAAAAGGAGTGCTTTTTTATTTTTCTATGATTTCTATAAAACAATGGGCTTACCTTCCAAACAAATCGTTATTTGGAGCGCTTTTATCAAAGCAAAGTTCTTGTGACATTTCTTTGATATTAAAAACATGAATAACCTATTGTATGAAATTTTTCGAAAATTTAGGTTTAACATCTTTAAAATAGGTGTATTACATATTACATAACAACTAAATAAAAAATAAAAAATCTAAAGGAGGAAAGATACCATGCATACGAATGAAAGAAAAACGGTAGTTTATGAATATCAAAATGAACAGGAAGTAGTTATGAAAGTAAAAGAGCTAGAATTGCAAGGGGTTCGCCACGATGACATTTATGTTTTAGCACATGAAAAACATATAACAAAAAGGATTGCGGATGATACAAACACAAATACGATTGGAGTAAAAGAACAAGGATTGGGAACAAGTATTATCAACTTTTTCTCCAAAAAAGGGGACGAACTTCGAAATCAAATGGAAGAAATGGGGTTGTCGAAGGAGGAAGCTAACTTATATGAAGAAAAACTAGATCAAGGGAAGATTTTACTCCTAGTAACAGCTGAAGTACCAATGGCGAATGCTAGGCAGCCGCAAAACTATCATTCTCTGTAATAGATTGCAACATCTGATAAATAGGTAAGGTAATTATTTTAGGTTGTAGCATGGAGGAAAATAAAAATAGAAAAGGATGAGAAAAATGAAACATACAATATTTAAATATGCTGTGATTGGAATTACGACCGGAGTCATAGTCTCCCTATTAAAAAAAGAAAATCGGAAAGCTATACAAACAAAAGGAAAAAGCGTAAAAGAAAAACTACAAGAAGGAAACATAAAGGAAACATTGGAGAAGGTAACTGAGACAAGTAAACAATTTTCTGTAACTGCAGCTAATGTTGCAAAACAAACATTACCACAACTGCTTACAGCCACACCAGTTGTGATTTCTACCATTAAAGACTTAACAGAAAACGAAAATAACAAAAAGAAAACAGATGAAAAGGATTACGAAATAAATGAAAATAGTAAGAACTTAGACGGGGAAAAAACGAAAAATGAAAAGAAATATGTGAAAGAAGGGAAAGAAGAGAGTGCCTAGATGTAACTCTAAAAATAGAAAGTGAGGAAAAAAGTATGAAATCTCTGTATGCAATTGATGTAGGAATTGGCTTTACCAAAAGGGCATATCGCCAGGATGTAGATTCTGAGATGACGGTTAAGAGTGAAGCTTCCACACTAGCCCCTGTACCTAATCATGCTGAAAGTGAAGATTTAACAAAGGTAAGTTTTATAGACTTAGACTTTGCATACTACATGGGAAATGAAGCACATCAATCTGACGCTTCGTTTCTTCCTCCATTTGACGAAGAAATAGAAAATTATTATGAAAGCGAACGATTTAAACAACAAATATTTGGTTGCATTGCAAAGGATTATAAAGAAAATGTCGTGTTACCTCTAGTTGTTACCGGGCTCCCCGTTACTTGTTTTGGTAGTCAGCATGAGCAATTACAACGTGCACTAAAAAAAGAAACTTCCGTACAAATTGATGGGAAATTTATTCATATTACGGTGGAAAATGCTTTGATTCTTCAGCAACCGGTCGCTTTACATGCCTATTTCTTAAAAGAGGGAATCATTCAGGAACGAGATCGCATCTTAATTATTGATGGCGGATTTCGTACAGTAGAAATGACAGATATGAAACAGAATGTCATTTTAAATCATTATGAGGCGGAACTAGGATGTAGCAAGCCTTTGAAAAATATTAAGAATATCGTGCAGAATCATGAGGGTGAAAGTAATCAATTGCATATTAACGACATGCCAAACATATTAGAAAAAGGATATGAATGTCGAGAAGAAAATCATGAGACAAGTCAGGTTCATACTTTGATTCAAAAAGAGTTGGATGCACACTTCCAAGACGTCATGCGTGTATTACAAGAACAATTTACGTTAGAACAGTATAACACTATTATTTGGACAGGAGGAATAGTAGATCTCCACAAAAAACGAATTGAAAAAATGCAAAGTGAAATTTCTTCTTTCCGTATGGTAGACGCTTCGAAAGAGGCTGCACTCCATGGATACTATATTATTGGGAGTCAAGTATTTGAGGACATCACCAATCAATCTGCATATGAATCCAAATTATAATAACGAATGAAATGGAGTTTGTTAAATAGACGTGCCAAATTATGTAGCTTCTTTTCCATATATAATAAATTCTTTATAAGAAAAGATAAAAAGTGCTTGTATAGAGGAAATGTTTAAAATTGAGAATGAAAATAACTAATATATAGGGGGTCTTTCTTTTAAAAGAATAAGGCCTCCTATGTCATTTATTTTGTAATTTAGATGATCTAAAAACTTTTCCTCCAAGACATGAATACCTACATACAAATGTCATATTACGGTTATGATTCGATTAAACATAAAACAATTTAGAAAGGAAGAATAATATGGAATGCATAAAAATGACGAAATGGAGTTGGTATCATGTGAAAACTAGTGAGCTTGAAAAACTTTCTTCTATAATCCCTCGTGATGTAACATCTTATTTCTCTCAATTTGTAAAGAAAATAAGTTCTCCTTGTGAAAATGGATTATATGTTTATACGTTATCACCAAGTCAAACTTGTGTATATGGTTCGTTTTTATATGATCAAGATAAAAAGGACGCCAAAATTCAAAAATTTCTTCATTATTTCGTAGCTCATGGAATACTGATAACAGTTCAGGAAAAAGAGGAAGAGGATTTCCAAAAATTAATACATAATTTCCCTATGGGTACAAAAAATTGTAATAGTTCCGCTGAAGGATTATGTGCTATCTTATCAATGTTTATATCTCATTATTTGCGAAAGGTTGACTACTTTGAAAACAATTTCAGAAATGTATTATGGGATTTTTATCATCATAATAACATAGCAGTTTTAGAAAGGATTTATCATATTCGTCATGAATTATTTATGAACACACATGTGTTTCGCTTAATACAAGAAGTGTTACAAGGCCTAAAAGAAGCTTGGTTAGAAAAACTAACAAACACCCTTTGTTATAAACAAACACACGTAAAATTAGAGCGTGGATTACAACTTGTTAAAGAGTACCAAGAAGAATTAGACACGATGATTCATTTACAAGAAGTTGTTTCTTCTCATCGTGGGAATGAAATTATGAAAGCTCTTACTGTATTAACTGCTGTGAGTACGCCTTTGACAGCCTTAGGAGCATTATGGGGTATGAATTTTAAATACATGCCTGAACTAGAATGGAAATATAGCTATTTAATCGCTCTCTTATTTATTATTTTCACAACAGGGGGGATGTATATGTATATGCGATTCAAAGGATGGACAGGTGACTTATTACGAGTAAAGAAAAAGAAATCTTTTTTTAAATCTAATTAATCCTGTTTATAAAAAATATGATAGATATATGGTTTGTAATATTTATTAATTGAGATAGCACCATATCCCCATCAAGTTAAAGTTTTGATGTCCTCGCAATGATAAAAATGGTGAATATTTATATGAAAGATTAGAGCCCTCCTTCTTGTAGGAGGGCTCTAATCTTTGTTAAAAAAACTATATCATATACTTGGGGGGGCAGACTCATCATCTGAAATTTGTCCGAATTCAATTTAGAATATGGCAAAAGAGAACTTGCGATTAAAAACAAGCTCTCTTTAAAAGAAATAACGTAATTGAGATACTTATATATTAACAATTGTTTTCTTCTAATTCCATATGTCATATGTTGAGAAATAAATTATAAATGGATTGATAAAGCTAAAATGAATGATTGACATAATATTTTGACGATAATATAATGAATCTCGAATTCAAGATAACTTGTAAAGGATTGGTAATTATGAGCGTGATTAACGATGAGAGCTTATCTTTAAAGTTATTTGTTATATTATCTAGGGCAATACAGTCAATTACTAAGCGTATTGAAGAGGATATAAAAAGTTATGGACTTAATCCAACAGAATTTGCAGTGCTTGAGCTACTGTATAGTAAAGGCGATCAGCCTATACAAAAAATTGGAGACAAAATATTACTTGCAAGTAGTAGTATCACGTATGTAGTGGATAAGTTGGAAAAGAAGAGGTTCTTAATACGAAAACCATGTCCTAAAGACCGCCGTGTCACGTATGCGTCAATTACTTCAGAAGGTATTGAACTAATGGATATTATTTTTCCTCAGCATAAAGAGGCGATTCAGCAAATATTTGGTGGTTTGGACTATATTGAGAAAAAAATGATAATCGAAAAGTTGAAAAAATTAGGGTATTATGCACTAGAACTATAAATCTTTAGAAATATATCTCGAATTAGTAATGTCCTAATTAAATATAATTTAAATAAATAGGAGGAAAAATTAATAAATGGTAGTAAATTTATTATAATACAAAATGAATAAAGCGTGTAATTTCAATCGGTATAATATGAAATAAAGTTGTTATGTTAACGTATACATATCGTCCTTTAAATTATAAATCTTTCATAAAGCGGAGAGTGGGTATCAAGAATGGAATTACGTCATTTAGAGTATTTTATTCAAGTTTGTAATAATAATAGTTTCACTAAAGCTGCGGAAGTTCTAGGTATTTCACAGCCGACTTTAAGTCAACAAATACGAGTTTTAGAAGGTGAACTTGATACACCCTTGTTTCATCGAGTTGGAAGAGGTATCAAAATGACAGAAGCGGGTAAGCTGCTATTTGATAAAGGAAAATTTATCATGCAACAATTTGATGACGTTTATAATGAAATTTTTGAATTAAAGGGTGTAAAAAGAGGTGTGATTACTATAGGAGGTCTATTAGAGGATCTCACTTATTTAACACCTTATATTATGAAGTTTCAACAACATTATCCCAACATTGTAGTAAAGATTATAGAATCCGAAGTTGCTGTAAATCAAATCGTTGACAAAAATATTGATTTCGGGATTACACGTAGTGCTCAAATTCCAGACACATTAACAAACACCCTTTTGTATAGTGAAGAGCTCGTCCTTGTCATTCCAAAAAATCATCCTTTGAATGATAAATCATTTGTTTCTTTTCGAGAATTAGTGGGGCTCAGTAGAGTAATGGTTTCATGTAGTTGTCGTGAATCTATTAAGATATATTGTGAGAGTTTAGGGTTATCTTTATCTGAAGCAAATATAGAAACAAAATCTTCTATTTCTCTATTGAGCCTTGTATACAATGGACATGGGGTTGCCATAATACCTCTTTCACTGGTTAACTTTGTTAATAATGATACTTTGAGCATAGTTCGTATTACTGATCCAACACCAAGTCAAGATATTAATCTTATACACTTTGATGATAAATTTTTAAGTTTTGCAGCACGCATCTTTATGCAGAAGTTAAATGATTCTCAAAAAGTATCAGTGTAATAGAAATAATAATGATCCTAGTGTAACAATTGAAAAAATTAAAATCTATATTAAAGTCGAAGGACAGTGGATTTATATGTGTGGTGTAGTCGATCAAAAAGGGGGATACCATTGACTTTTAATTAAGGAAAAAAGGACAGACTTTGCAAGGAGAGAAGGCTATCAAAAACAAGTTAAGTTAATCAATCAATTCTTCGATCTTATCGCATAGTAACAGATTCCATGTAGGGATATACACTGCTATTTTGAATTTATATATCCTTATTGTAGAAAGAAAACCACCGGCATTATACCGGTGGTTTTGATTTAGAAAGCAAAGCAAGTACAACCAATACCCCATTTAGTTCCATCTTTTCCTATTACGGTATGGGTGTGTTGATGGAGAGGGTTACTACAACTATGTAACTTGTTATCATGGGAATCGTGAGAAAGTATAGTGTTTGCTAGGTTAGCACCACCATAACCATAAACGCCCGTCGGTGACCAATCAGGTGATGCTGGCGGCAATTCAGGTGATAAATTTTTAAATTCATCATTTCCATAAACAACCTGCCCACCCATAATGGTGAGTAATGATTCAAGGTCTTTGATTTCTTCTTCTGGCACAGTAAAGTAGTCAGAAGACAATACAGCAATATCAGCAAACTGACCTACTGCAAGGGTTCCCTTTTTACCTTCATCACCAGAGAACCACGCACTTCCTTTTGAATATAATTCCAGGGCTACTTTTCTATCAAGTTTATTTTTTTCATCGTATATGGAAAGACCACCAATGGTTTTTCCGGCAACCATCCAGTAAAGAGCGACCCAAGGGTTATAGCTGGAAACCCTTGTTGCATCACTACCGGCGCCAACAGGTATACCAAGATCTAACATACGATAAATCGGAGGAGTATGCTTTGCTGCTTCCTTTCCGTATAAGTCAACAAAGTATTCACCTTGAAAAGCCATGCGGTCTTGGATGGCAATACCGCCATTTAAAGCCTTAACACGTTCCATACTACGATCTGAGATAGTTTCTGCATGGTCAAACCACCATCGTAGACCATTAAAAGGAATTTCTTTGTTGACTTCCTCAAATACATTTAAGAAACGTGTGATTGATTCGTCATAAGTTGCATGTAAACGGAATGGCCAACGGTTTTCTACCAATAGAGAAATTACTTTCTTTAAGTCAGCTTCCATCATCGTAGCTAGTTCGGGCTGTGGCATTTGAAATTTTTCAAAATCAGCTGCAGAGAATACTAACATTTCTCCGGCACCATTCATTTTATACTTATCATTTCCTTGACCTGGAGAAACAATTTTTGTCCATGAAGCAAAGTCTTCATATTCATGATTAGGATTTTGCGTAAATAGATTATAAGCAATACGTAAAGTTAATTGTTCCTTCTCGGCTAAATGTTCAACAACTTTGTAGTCGTCAGGATAATTTTGGAAACCGCCACCTGCATCAATGGCACTTGTAATACCTAATCTATTTAATTCGCGCATAAAATGGCGTGTGGAGTTAATCTGGTCGTCAAAATTAAGTACTGGAGCTTTACCCAAACTTGAATAAAGAATAGAAGCGTTAGGGTTAGCAATTAAAAGGCCTGTTGGATTACCTCTTTTATCCCGCTGAATTAAACAGCCTGGAGGATCTGGGGTATCTTTCGTGTATCCCAGTGCACGTAGCCCTGCACGATTTACAAGTGCTCTATCGTAAAGATGTAGCACAAAGACAGGCGTGTCTTCAGAAACAGCATTAATCTCTTCTAATGTTGGCATCCGTCTCTCTTTAAATTGAAATTCAGACCAACCTCCAACTACTCTTACCCACTGAGGAGCAGGTGTACGTCTTGCCTGTTCTTTGAGCATTTCTAGAGCAATAAAAAGTGATGGTACGCCTTCCCAACGTAATTCCATATTATAATGCAGACCACCACGAATAACGTGTATATGAGAGTCATTCAGGCCTGGAATAGCTCTCTTTCTTTTAAGGTCTATTTTTTTTGTTTTTTCCGTGGCACTATTAAGAAGCTCATCTCCACCTACTGCAGTGACTAAACCATCAGTTATGGCGATAGCAGATACCTCAGGCTGAGAAGGGTCAAGGGTAGTAATTTTTCCGTTGTATAAGATCATATCCGGTACATTCATATTCACACCTCGTCTACTTCCTATTATTTTGTAACCATGGATGAAATAATTTACCGAAAATCGGCATGACTACCCATGATAGCAAGGACACGATACATACAGAAACAAAAAAAGCTGACATAATAGGATTCATATGTTTTATAATAGGTCCTATCACTTTAGGAACTAACATGCTAAGAGGCCATACACCCAGAAGGGTAACGATAGACATTTTCCATTTTGGCGGTGGAACTGGCGTTTTCGGAGTAACAAACCAATAAGCCAAACTGCTTTCAGTTTTGTAAGTTGGATTAGCGGCTTGAAATTGCTCCGCCGTTTTTAACAAATCCCGGCGAACATCTGATTCTTGCCAAGTACGTAGATGCTCATACGTATCAAAGCGAAAAATAACAGTATACTCTCTGGATTCGTTACTTGGGACTATTAGATTTACACCTAAATGTCCTGGGAATTTAGTAGCCGCAGCCTCAATTTCATGTCTCCATGTTTCAAACTGTTTTTCTCTACCTTCTTGAATTTCCCATGTAACAATCGTTGTTACTGGATTGCCGGCATCCATCGTGTTCCCTGTATAAGTCTCTTCGACAGCTACTCCTTCTTGTTTCATATTTTCCTGCTTGGAAGCGCGCCATGCACCATAGTATATGCGTATTCTACACCTTGACCATAAGCACCAGTGTGTTCCTTTACAATCTCCATTACAGCATCATAAGTGTCTTTGTGTGCCCAGTCACGTTGGTATTCAAGTAAAACTTGAATTGCTGTCACTGGAATTGCACCAGCTTGTTCTACACGACGCATAGCAGCGTTATGTGCTGTCAAACTAGTACCACCTGAAGCATCATCAACTGCATATACCTCATAGCCAGCTTTAATTGCTTCAAGCACAGGGAATGCAAGGCAAACTTCAGTCCAAAGTGCTGCAAATATTAATTTCTTTCTACCGGTTGCTTTAACTGCCTCAACAAATTTCGGATCTTCCCAAGAGTTCATTGAACTACGTTCTATAATTTCATGGTTTGGGAATATATCAAGAATTTGTGGCCAAAAATAACCAGAAAAGCTGCGTGTTTCAACTGTAGTAAGAATAGTAGGTACGTTAAAAGTTTTTGCTGATTTAGCAAGTAGCATAACGTTATTAATCAATGTTTGTCTATCAATACTTGCAACTCCAAAAGTCATTTGAGGTTGAAAATCAATTAAAATTAAGGCACTGTTCTCCGGATTTAACAATTCTAAATTACTCATAATAAAACGCTCCTTTTTCAATTGTTTATTGAAAGTAATGTATCTTCTGTCAATTGAAGCTCTACTATACTTTTTAATTTAAATTTAGTGCTGATTTAATCAGCACTAAATTTATACTATCTACTTTAAAAAAGGTGATTTAAAGCTATTTACTTGAGATACATTTATGCATTTTGTTTACTAAGATCTCGCTGAGCTCCTCTATAGCTTCCAATTATATTTTGATAGCCTGGAAGATTGCTAGCAAGCAAATTGCCAAAACCTTCGACATCGTTGCGCCAATCGCGTTGTAATTCGCAAGCTACGCTAAACCAGTTCATAAGTTGCACGCCACTATGTGCCATACGTGTATTGGCAGCATCTGCAACTTGTTTACTGAAAGTTCCTGAAGCATCAGTAACAGCAAATACTTCATATCCAGCTTTTATAGCGGAAAGTGCAGGGAAAGCAACACAAACGTCCGTAACTACGCCCGCGATGATAAGTTGCTTTTTTCCAGTTTCTTCGATTGCTTTTACAAAATCATCATTATCCCATGCGTTAATTTGTCCAGGTCGAGCTATTTTTGGTGCATGAGGAAAGAGATCAACCAATTCTTGCATTAAAGGTCCGTTAGGCCCGTTTTCAAAACTTGTTGTTAAAATAACTGGTAAATCAAAAAACTTAGCAGTATGAGCAAGAGCTAAAACATTGTTCTTGAATTCATCAACACCATAGTCACGTACTAGTCCGGACATAAGACCAGTTTGATGATCTACTAAAAGCACGACAGCATCGTCTTTGTTAATACGAGAATAGAGATCAGTCATTATGTATTCCTCCTAAAAATTAAGTAATCGAAGAAAGTTTAAATAGTCGAATACTATCATAAGTTTCTTCGTTTATAACTAAGCTGACCAATAATATTGGTTATAGCAGCATTCATAGAACATGAAGTGCTATACAAATTTATAGTATTTGAAAACTGATTCGTTAATCAATTCTAAATTATCTATAATTCGTATAGGTCGTAACTATAGTTGTTTTCACTATAAAATAGATTGGTTTTACCTATACATCCTATAGATAGAACAATATTGATAGTCACCTATTTTTGTTATTACAATTGAATAGGAGTAATGTTCAGTAATTATTTTATGATGAAAAAGGTATTAGAGGGGGGATTGTTCCAAAAGGAGAAAATGAATGCATTGGAACAATAGAGTTTCATACTTAGAGTTCACAACATAAACGTGCATGAATAGGTTATGACATTCATCCAGATTATTGAAGAAAAGGATACATATTAGAATATTTTTTGGAGGTAGAAGCATGGCTAAAATTACTGTAGGAACCGAAAATCAAGCACCAATTGAGATATATTATGAGGATCATGGCACAGGAAAACCAGTTGTACTCATTCATGGTTGGCCGTTAAGTGGTCGATCTTGGGAATACCAAGTTCCCGCTCTTGTTGAGGTTGGATACAGAGTTATAACATATGATCGTCGAGGATTTGGACAATCATCTCAGCCGTGGGAAGGGTATGAATATGATACCTTTACTTCTGATTTACATCAACTATTAGAACATTTAGAGCTTCAAAATGTCACACTTGTTGGTTTTTCTATGGGTGGAGGCGAAGTAGCCCGGTATATTAGTACGTATGGAACAGATCGTATTGAAAAGGCTGTTTTTGCTGGAGCAGTACCTCCATATTTATACAAATCAGAGAATCATCCTGAAGGGGCATTAGATGATGCAACAATTGAAGCATTCAAAAGTGGTGTGATAAATGACCGCCTTGCATTTCTTGATGAATTTACTAAGGGATTTTTCGCGGCTGGTAATCGAACAGATTTAGTTAGTGAGCCATTCCGTTTATATAATTGGGATATTGCAGCCAGTGCATCACCTAAAGGAACACTTGATTGTATTACCGCCTTTAGTAAGACAGATTTTAGAAAAGACTTGGAGAAGTTTAATATACCTACTCTTATTATTCACGGTGATTCTGATGCAACTGTACCATATGAATATAGTGGGAAATTAACACATGAAGCAATTCCTAATTCTAAAGTGGCCTTAATAAAGGGTGGTCCACATGGGCTACATGCAACGCATGCTAAAGAATTTAATGAAGCACTCCTATTATTTTTAAATGACTGATTACAACTATATAATTGTTAATTGATAAATTATAAACAAGTAAAAAATAAAGCTTTATAAAAGATGCTCTTGGATAAATCCAGGAGCATCTTTTTAAATGGTGATAGTGAGATGTTAGGTTGATAAATCTCCATTAATTTTGGATTGAATACTCTTCTTAACAGCTAAAATATATTGATTAGAGTTTTTTAGATTTCTTAGAAGTATTGTTATATTACTATCAAGATAATATTTTGAATAATCCTCAAAACAAAGAAATATACATTTTTCTGAGGAAGAAATATTTTATCAGAAAACAATAAAATCTTATTAATTTTTATAATTGGTAGAATTTTTGTGGAAATAATTCTCTTAATATATTAAAATAACATCGTATTATGTCAGATTTTAATTAGGGGAGAGAAATTTTATGTTGAAAAAAATCATTCCAGTTGCTTTAGCATTAAGTACAGTTACTTTTACTAGTGTATTTGCTGCGCCTTCAATCCAAGCAAGTACAGAACAAAACCGCTACATAGATGTACAAATGCTCGGTATTAACGATTTTCATGGGCAACTAGACACTGTAAAAAAAATTAACAATAAAGATGCAGGGGGAATTGAGTACTTAGGGGCTTATTTACGTGATCGTGAAAAACAAAATCCGAATACATTAAAGGTACATGCTGGCGATGTTGTTGGAGCAAGTACTCCTGTTTCAGCATTATTACAAGACGAACCTACGATTGAATTTCTAAATGATTTGAAATTCGATGTTGGAACGATAGGAAATCATGAATTTGATGAAGGTGTTGAAGAAATGAACCGCCTTATTTATGGTGGATACCATGAGAAAACAGGAAATTTTAAAGGAGCAAAATTCCCATATGTTGCTGCAAATTTCTATAATAAATCCACCGGTCGTTTATTTTTACCACCATTCACTATAAAAAAGGTACAAGGAGTTCCTGTTGGCTTTATCGGAGTCGTAACAACGGATGTTCCTAACCTTGTTATGCCTACTATGCTAAAGAATGTAGAAATTACAGATGAAGTTGAAGCTATTAACAAATCCGTAAAGCAATTAAAAAAACTAGGCGTTAAATCTATCGTTGTTCTTGCACATAACGGAGGTATAACAGATGGGAACGGCGTAACAAATGGTGATATCGTCCGATTAGCAAATGAGACTGATCCAGAAGTCGATGTTATTTTTGGTGGCCATAGCCACACCTATGTAAATGGAACTGTTAATAATAAACTTGTCGTACAAGCAAATTCATATGGTATGGCTTTTGCTGATGTTGATGTAAAGATTGATCGTAAAACACAAGATATTGTTGAGAAAAAAGCAGAAATTGTTACAACTTACCATGAAGGCATGGAGCCTGATAAAAAAATCAAGAAGAAGATGGAGAAATATCAAGCAAAAATCGCACCTCTTGTTAATGAAATTGTAGGTAAGTCTATTGCTCCACTAGATCGTAAACTCAATACGGCTGGTGAATCTACTCTCGGAAATTTAGTTGCTGATGCTCAGCGTGCAACAATGCAATCCCAAATTGCACTTATGAATCCTGGTGGTATTCGTAATGACTTAGATGCTGGTGATATTACATGGGGAGAGATATATGGTATTCAACCATTCGGAAATCAATTAATAAAAGTAAATTTAACAGGTCAAGACATTCGTGATATTTTAAATCAACAATGGCAAAAAGACATAACAAGAATGCTTCAAATTTCAGGAATCCAATACACTTGGGATGCGAACAAGCCTAACGGAGAAAAAGTAACAAGTATTCGCTTAACAAATGGAGAAGAAATTATTCCTTCTAAAACTTACAGCGTCGTTGCTAACGCATTTCTAGCTTCAGGTGGAGATGGATTTGTATCCTTTAAAAACGGTAAAGATGCTGAAACAGGACCAACTGATTTTGAAGCATTAGTAGATTATATAAAAAAATCAAAAGAACCAATTCAGTCTATTATTGATGGAAGAATTCAAAAAATAAATTAGTTTTTTATTAATCTCAAAAACAACTAGATTACCTGTGCGCTATACTCTTTAGTGTGCAGGTAATCTATTTTTTTGATTTGAAATAGTCTAACTGTGGCCAATGGATATACCGTCTAGATGCAGAGTGCCGAAAAAAATGAAGTGAACAAAAAATAACCCCTAAATTAACTCTATGATAAAGAGACTATAAACAATCAAACTTTGGAACTTCATATTAACCATATATTAACTACGTTAATAATACATACTGAAATTGAGTACTTTAGATAACATCATTTATAACGAATATCTGTACATTATAAGGTAATGCAATGAGGAATTTACACTACAATAGATTGAAGTTTATGTAGTTTTATATTCGTATAAATGAATTAAGAATTTCTTAAGAACCTATTAAGAAATAAGTGAGTTTTAGGAATTAGAATAAATGTATCTTAACAGTAATAAGAAAATGAATGGTTTAAATGAAAATTGGAATATCATGTAAAAAACTAGCGAGTAAATATTTCAGGAGGTTTTTATGAAAAAGAAAATGATTGTTGCAATTGTTGCTTCTGCTATAACAATGACTCATTTTGTAGGAAATACTTATGCAGATTCGAAAACAGAGGTTTCTGTTACAGCTCCCTACAATACAAATCAAATAGCGAAATGGTTAGAAGCACATGCAAAGCCTTTAAAAACAACTAATCCAACTGCATCTCTTAATGATTTGAAACCACTTAAGGATATGGTAGGTTCAGCTTCAATTGTAGGTTTAGGTGAAGCTACGCATGGGGCTCATGAAGTTTTTACGATGAAACACCGTATTGTTAATTATTTAGTATCTGAAAAGGGCTTTACCAATCTAGTTTTAGAAGAGGGATGGGATAGGGCCTTGGAACTTGATCGATATGTTCTTACTGGTAAGGGAAACCCAAGCCAACATCTAACACCTGTATTTAAGACGAAAGAAATGCTAGATTTACTTGATTGGATTCGGCAATATAATGCTAATCCAAAACATAAATCGAAAGTACGTGTCATCGGGATGGACATTCAATCAGTAAACGAAAATGTTTATAATAATATAATA
>NZ_QPET01000060.1:0-2269 GCF_008368855.1 Bacillus sp. TE8-1
CGTCTTTTTTGTGTTTTATAACTTTTTTTCAAAGCTAAATATTTTGAAGTGCTTCTCGCTTTTCAAAAAGGTTTTTGAGTACGTAGCTATATAAGTTTTATTCAATTTCTTTCGTGATTTTTTATATGTAATTTAAGATTTTCTATTTTATTTCTTAAAGATAGGATTCATCAGTGTGTTAAAATAGTACAGTTGTTTTTGATGTACTTTAATATAAGAAGATTTAAGTTAGAAAAGGAGATAATATGAAAAAGATAAGTATAATTACTATAGTAGTCTTAGTCCTGCTAGTAATCGTGTATATGTTAGTTGGAAATTATTTTTATAACTATGCGTTAAATGCGAAACAAGAAAAGGAATTTTTGCAAGATAATCCTCATTTAGTAGAAACGGTAAGTGCATCGGGAGATGTATTGGCTGCAAATGAAGAAAAGAATGCAAACTTCGTATCGAAGTATAAACCTAACACATTAACTATACGTTCTTTCGATAAATTAAATTTAAAAGGTTATGAATATATGAATGAACCATCTAGTCATAAATGGGCAATTGTAGTTCATGGATACAATGGTAGAGCATCAGAAATGACGAAATATGTTCGTAATTTCTATGAACAAGGCTATAATGTCATAGCACCAGACCTTCGTGGACATGGAAATAGTGAAGGAGATTATGTTGGTATGGGCTGGCATGATCGTAAAGATGTTTTGATTTGGATTCAACAAATCTTAAAGAAAGATCCTAATGCTGAAATAGCTCTATTTGGTGTTTCGATGGGCGGGGCAACTGTAATGATGACTTCAGGAGAAGATTTACCTTCTAATGTTAAAGTTATTATTGAAGATTGTGGATACTCAACTGTTATTGATGAATTTACTTATCAACTAAAAGATTTATTCCATTTACCGAAGTTTCCTGTTATGAATGCGGCAAATACGGTTACTAAATTAAGAGCTGGTTACGATTTAGAAGAGGCTTCAGCTGTAAAACAAGTAGCGAAAAGTAAAACACCTATGTTATTCATTCATGGGGATGCTGATACATTCGTTCCTTTTGAAATGTTAGATGAAGTATATAATGCTGCAAAAGTAGAAAAAGAGAAATTAATTGTTCCAGGTGCTGGACATGGAGAAGCGGAGAAAGTAGATTCGAATAAATATTGGAATACTGTATGGAAGTTCGTAGGGAAGTATATTCCGGCATAATTAAAATTGTTGCATTTATATAGACGATAATCGGAGGGATAATAGTTAATCCTTTTGATTATCGTTTTTTTGTTAATTAGGTATTCTGCTATAAGTGTGTTTTTGTATGTACTATATGAAGGAGATAGAGCAAAAACTTTTGAATTCCTTAATCTCAGTGCTACAATGATTGAAAACTAAATGTTAATGAGGTGTTTTTATGAAAATTGAAGTATGGTCGGATTTTGTATGCCCATTTTGCTATATTGGGAAACGTAGATTAGAGATGGCTTTAGAGCAATTTCCATATAAGAAGGATGTTGAAGTTGAGTTTAAAAGTTTTGAATTAGACCAAAATGCTCCAATCTATTCTGGAACAAGTATTAATGAAGTACTTGCATCAAAGTATGGAATTAGTATTGAAGAAGCTAAGCGTAATAACGTACAGTTAGGAAATCATGCAGCTAGTATGGGTTTAAGTTTTAATTTTGATGAGATGAAGCCGACTAATACTTTTGATGCGCATCGTCTTGCGAAGTTTGCAAAGAATCAAGGGAAAGAAAAAGAGATTACAGAAAATCTACTTTTTGCATATTTCACTGAATCGAAAAATTTAAGCGATGTGGATACACTTGCTACTATCGCTGAAGCTTCAGGTTTAGATAAGCAAGAAGCTTTAAATGTTATTAATGATAAAAATGCGTATGCAAATGATGTTAGAATTGATGAAGCGATTGCTCAGCAATATCAAATTTCGGGAGTGCCTTATTTTATTATTAATCAAAAGTATGCTATTTCAGGTGCACAACCACTTGAAACTTTTGTTGGTGCACTTCAGCAAGTGTGGGAAGAAGAGAATCCTGCACCTAAGTTGCAAGAACTTTCTTCAGAGGGTGGAAGCGATCTTTCTTGTACTGATGGAAGTTGTTCGGTGCCGTCGAAAGAACAATAGTTTTTATGGTAGAAGAGCACCCCATAGATTGTTCTGTGGGATGCTTGTATATAACTTATAGAAGAAATACGTAAATGAAATCTATAAAATATAAAGTTTTTTAAAAAACGTATTGACGATTATACTTTAGAGG
>NZ_QPET01000061.1:0-1881 GCF_008368855.1 Bacillus sp. TE8-1
AGAGAAGAATTTGTTTAAGTCGTCAGCAGTAGAAATCATATCTCCATCCGAGCTACCTGGGTTAATATAAGTAACGTCTTTTAGCTCACTCGCTCCGTCTAGTTGCAAATAGCCACGGGCATGCTTGGTGCCTGGAATCACGCTTGAATTACCAGGTAGAAATGTATTTGACAAATCAAGCGGTTCAATAATCCGATTTTCAACCTCTTCCGCATAACTGTTGCCAGTTACTTTTTCAATAAGGATCCCCAGTAATACGTATCCTGTGTTTGAATAAGACCAACCCTTTCCTGGGGCAAAGTCTGGGGGAAGTGAAATCCCCATCTTTACAAATTCTTCAGCCGTATATGATTTTTTTATATCCGTAATATCAAAGTCTTTTGAATTTATATAGTCAGCAATACCACTTGTATGATTCAATATTTGCCGGATCGTAATCTGGTTACCATCATATCCGTTTCCTTGAATAACACCAGGTAACCATTTTTCAATGGAGTCGTCTAGATTCAAACGGTTCTCTCCAGATAATTGAAGTAGAACTGTTGCAATGAACGTTTTCGTCACACTGCCAATGCGAAAGCGAAAATCTGCTTTCATTGGTTTCTTAGTTTTCAAATCCGCTATCCCAGCACTATAACTCCAAGTTTTACCCCCCTTAGAAATTTGAGCGAGTATTCCCGGGTATCCAAGTTGCAGTTCATCTCGCATTGCTTTCTTAACGGAAGTACGATTGCTTTTCGTACTTGTTTGTAACGAACTAGATACATTTTGCGTAGATTCTGCTTTTACAATTGATGTTGGTGTTATGTATAACAGGGAACTTCCACCTATTAAAAGTGCTAGACTTGCACATGTAATTTTACTGCTTGTTTTCATAAAGAATTCCTCTCTTCTATTTAAATTGTATTGATTGTTGATAGCTATGTCATATACTAACCACACAGCTATCAACTCTCCCAATGATAAAAGTCAACACCGAATTTGCAATTATCGTACTAATCATTATTTTCACAAACACCATTGTGTCCTAACAATCTCTAAATCACTCTTTTTCCATATGCATATTAACCATAGAAATTACTTCTTTTCCTTAAAACACTCTTGTTACTGATTATTTGTTTTATATGTAGGCCGTACTTGTTCCCCCCTTCACGCCTCCTTATATTTTTATCCTACACAATGAAAATCTCTTTTTCCTTACCTATCCCTTACAAATTCCTTACATTCAAAATCACTTCTACAATAGGATTGAAGTAGCATCTGTGCCCGAAAGCGCAAAAAACACCGATGCTTTTCGCTTCATTGTTTTTGCGCTTTACATATTGAAGATTCGTTTTACTCTTAACAGGTTAAACTGCTAATTTTTTCTAATGCGATTATTCTTCTTGCTATATAGAACAAATTTCATTGTGTTATATGAAACACTATGAAATTTGTCATTAAGGCACATGATTCTAAATTTATTGATGTACTTGAGATGGACTCACTTTTTGAATTTGAAAAAGTATATCAAATGCTTTACCTAATGATATATCAACAGTTTTTGGTATATCAGGCCCTTCGGTAGTTATTCCAGCGAAAATTGGATGTTGTTCGTTTAACCAAGTTTTTGTCACGCCATTCGCCTTACGTAAATCAATAAAAAATTGATCTTTTTTGACCTGTCCAAAAATGTAGTTATAACTGTTTGGATCATCCGATTTTAATGTTCCATAGGGGCCAAATTCACCATCGCTATTCTTGACATTATATTGTCCTTCATAAACTGACGTTCCAATAGATACGTACCGTTTTCCGTAATATTCTGCTAAATGCTGCCCTGCTACTTTAGGGTATATAAAAGAAAGCATATTTGTTTTTGAAACGTGTCCATTATGTCCC
>NZ_QPET01000062.1:0-2212 GCF_008368855.1 Bacillus sp. TE8-1
AGTAGGACGTCGCCAAGCAAAAACCTAAGTCGTTTTGACTTAGGTTTTTTTGTGTTTATTTTTATTATTTTAAATTTAAAGGTAAGAATTACCTTTTCAAGAATATAGTCCAGATGTAAAAAGAATGTTTGTGATCTTACATAACCTTTTGTGCTTTTAAAGGATTTTACATTAGAAAAAATCTATAATTAAGGTAGTTAACATATATTTTTGATGGGTGTGGGGAATTATGAAAGAAATATGCATGTTATTAGTGGCTGTTATATTATGGGGCACAGCCATTGCGCCAACAAAATGGGCGTTAGAATCTATTCAGCCGTTTACTTTGTTATTTATTCGTCTTTTCTTTGCAGGTGGAATTTGTATGCTATTCTCATTTAAGGAATTACAAAAATCAGTTGTACATAAAAAAGTTCCATGGAAAAGAATGAGTTTGTTAGCTTTTACCGGTGTAGCTGGTTATTTTATGTTTACATCCTACGGCATTTCTTTAACAAGTGGATTACATGTGAGTATTATAGATGCTGCATTACCATTAGTTACAATTCTTTTTTCAGCACTCTTTTTAAAGGAGGAAATTCGATTGAATTATTGGATAGGAATTATATTGGGTGCTATAGGAGTACTCTTTATTACGATTCCATCTAAAAGTGCTAATCAAGAAGTGTCCTTAATAGGAGATATACTAATATTATTAAGTACTTTTCTATTTGCTTTCTACACAGTTTTGCTAAAACGACCAAAACAAGAACAGTATTTATCAAACGAGGTTTTTACAACATTAACTTTAATTATTGGAGCTGTTATTCTCTTACCGTTTGCACTGGTAGAAATTTTTTATTACGGTCTCCCAAAGGTTGAAACCTGGAAAACGGGACTTAGTGTAATATACCTTGTTATTGGAGCAACAATTTTAGCGTATTGGTTTTGGAATAAAGCGCTAGAGAGAGTTTCAGCATCAGTAAGCGGATTATATTTAAATGCATTACCATTAATAAGTATTATTACTTCAATTATTCTATTAAATGAATCTCTGACATGGAGAGTAATAATGGGAGCGAGTTTAGTCTTAATTGGAGTAGGATGGGTGGATAAGCAAAAGTTATGTAATCTATTAAAAGGTAACAAGGTGGAGAATAGAGACTGTTAAACAGTATGATTTATATAATTGAAATGTTAAAAAGATACCTTATATATGAGGTATCTTTTTTATTTAGCAAAGATAATAGACTAAAGTTAGTATGGATATTCTTTGCTGTATTTATATGTGTCGAAATCATTTTGAAATATTGTTTGGACAAGTTGTATACATTCAGTATCATAAAAGCTTTCAAAAGTTGGATGACGTGGAAATAAAGGATCAGTAATATCGCCTTCGCTAAAATTACCTTTATAAATCATGGCGGGAGTTTGATGATGCCATGATGTTGAGAACTCATTTATTGGTGCGGTTTTTAATTCGAAACGCTTTTCTAATTCTTTCATTTCCTGATCGAAGTTTTCTAAGTATATATAATTGGTCACATATTCTTCTTCACCAGCTATATATTGTTGTGTGAAATGTGGGTTAATATCACTTGCGTGAGCCCCTTTTATAAATAGATAGTATAGAAATTGTTTAAATGAGATCCCTTTGGAGGAATTTTCATCTTGATATAAAAACTTTCGGATGGGTTTCCATTCGGGATTTTCCATATAAGGAGGTCCAATTAAGGATACGAAAGAACTGACTGCTCTCCTATAAGGGTTACGAACAAGTTTAAAAGTTTCTTTTTGTTTTTCTCGTAACGCTACTCCTAGTCGTACACTATAGGCAGGTGTACTTTTGTATATATCATATTCATAATTATGAATGAAAGGACTATAACTTAGAGCGGTTTGTAATAAATCAATCTGGTAAAAGAACCATTTAGCAAGAGAAGTACAGCCGCTTTTTTGACTCCAAAAAAGAATGATTGGAAACTTCCTATGATAGTGTGGGCTTCTTGAATGGGAGCTTATGATGTGTAATAAAGAAGGATTGAACAAGTTCTACACTCCTTTCAGTTATCTTATTGATATGTATGAGAAATAAAAGGGGGGTATGAGAGTCTTTTTCATCTTTTTAAAAAAAATGAAAGATTAATATTGACTATTATTATATAGAGGTGTAATATAGGACAAGTCGCCGATGACATTAACGTCGAAAGCGACAAACGAAATAAAAAACTTA
>NZ_QPET01000063.1:0-2951 GCF_008368855.1 Bacillus sp. TE8-1
AACTGTTATTCCAGGTACCAATCATGCCCGTGGATATGAAAGATATGACGGAGAAAGTGAGCTAAAAGACGTTACTTATTCATACCCAGGTAGCTCGGATGGAGATATGATTTCTACTGCTGACGATTTAAACAAATTCTTCTCTTACTTACTCAGTGGCAAATTACTGAAGGAACAGCAACTAAAACAAATGCTTACTACAGTTCCTACAGGAATTGCTGAAATCGGCAGATATGGTCTTGGAATCTATGAAACTAAACTTCCAAACGGTGTCTCGATATGGGGACACGCAGGTGCCTCTCCAGGGTTTTCTACTTTTGCTGGAGGCACACTTGGAGGCAAGCATACATTGGCCATCAATTTGAATGGCCATAAAACTAGTCATTCTAATCCTTTTAAAAATATTTTACTTGCTGAATTTAGCAAGTAGGCAAAAAGGAAAAATAGATAAATTTTGTCATAGTTTTTATAGTTGAAAATATCCTTTTCTGGTTCAAAAAATACCTTAATTTTAGAGTTTTTTTAAAATTAAGGTAGTAAATGCTGTTAAGCTAATAAAACAAAATCCTCCGTAACATGAAAAACGTTATTCTTTCTCTAGAATCATAGGAAAGGATAACGTTTTTTTACATTTGGGGTAAAGCAGGTTCCTAATTTGATGGACATGTGGCAGTACCCCAGCCTATCAAGTTAATAAAACTGAGTTTTTCTTAAAATAAAAACCACCGAATTATAGAAGTGGTTTTGAGCGTAAGGAATTTGTAAGAAAGGAGTAAGAGAAAAGAGATTTTCATTGTGTATGATCAAAATGTAGAGAAGAACGAGAGGGGGAATAGATACTATATATTTATATAAAAACAAATTTATTAACAAAACTCTATGGAAGAAAAGAAGAAATTACAGAGGTTAACATACATCTGAAAAAGAGGAATTAATCATTTATTAGGTCAGAAAGTTGTTTGTAGAAATAATTGGTGCATAGATGATTGCAAATTCAGTGTTGACTTTTATCATTGGGAGAGTTGATAGCTGTGTGGTTAGCATATGACATAGCTATCAACCATCAATACAATTTAAATAGAGGAGAGGAATGCTTTATGAAAACAAGCAGTAAAATTACATGTGCAAGTCTAGCACTTTTAATAGCTGGAAGTTCCCTGTTATACATAACACCAACATCAATTGTAAAAGCAGAACCTACGCAAAATGTATCTAGTTCGCTACAAACAAGCACTCAAAGAGAACGTAATTCCGTCAAAGAGGCAATGCGGGATACACTGCAACTTGGATATCCTGGAATACTTGCTAAAACTTCTGAGGGTGGAAAAACATGGAGTTATGCCGCTGGGTTAGCGGACCTGAGCACCAAGAAACCAATGAAAACAGATTTTCGCTTTCGCATTGGTAGTGTAACGAAGACGTTCATTGCAACAGTTCTACTTCAATTATCTGGAGAGAACCGTTTGAATCTAGACGACTCCATTGAAAAATGGTTGCCTGGTGTTATTCAAGGAAACGGATATGATGGTAACCAGATTACGATCCGGCAAATATTGAATCATACAAGTGGTATTGCTGACTATACAAATTCAAAAGACTTTGATATTACGGATACAAAAAAATCGTATACGGCTGAAGAATTCGTCAAAATGGGGATTTCACTTCCCCCAGACTTTGCCCCAGGAAAGGGTTGGTCTTATTCAAATACAGGATACGTATTACTGGGGATTCTTATTGAAAAAGTAACTGGCAACAGTTATGCCGAAGAGGTTGAAAATCGGATTATTGAACCGATTGATTTGTCAAATACATTCCTACCTGGCAATTCAAGCGTGATTCCAGGCACCAAGCATGCCCGTGGCTATTTCCAACTAGACGGAGCAAGTGAGCTAAAAGACGTTACTTATATTAACCCAGGTAGCTCGGATGGAGATATCATTTCTACTGCTGATGACTTAAACAAATTCTTCTCTTACTTACTAGGTGGCAAATTACTGAAGGAACAGCAATTAAAACAAATGCTTACTACAGTTCCTACAAATAGAGAGGGAACCGGATATGGTCTTGGAATCTATGAAACTAAGCTTCCGAACGGTGACTCGGTATGGGGACACAGGGGGGGCGTTCCAGGGTTTACCACTTTTGCTGGTGGCACACTTGGAGGTAAGCATACATTGGCCGTCAATTTGAACAGTTTTAAAGCTGATAGTCCTGATCCATTTAAAAGTATTTTACTTGCTGAATTTAGCAAGTAGGTAAAAAGGAAAACCAGATAAAAAGTGAGTTTTAGGAATTAGAATAAATGTATCTTAACAGTAATAGGGGGGGGAATAGTTTAAACTGGGATCCTTAGAGCATGTCAAAAAACTAATAAGTAAGTATTTCAGGAGGGTTTTATGAAAAAGAAAATGATTATTGCAATTGTTGCTTCTGCTATAACAATGACTCATTTTGTAGGAAATACTTATGCAGATTCGAAAACAGAGGTTTCTGTTACAGCTCCCTACAATACAAATCAAATAGCGAAATGGTTAGAAGCACATGCAAAGCCTTTAAAAACAACTAATCCAACTGCATCTCTTAATGATTTGAAACCACTTAAGAATATGGTAGGTTCAGCTTCAATTGTAGGTTTAGGTGAAGCTACGCATGGGGCTCATGAAGTTTTTACAATGAAACACCGCATTGTTAAGTATTTAGTATCTGAAAAGGGCTTTACCAACCTAGTTTTAGAAGAGGGATGGGACAGAGCTTTGGAACTTGATCGATATGTTCTTACTGGAAAGGGAAACCCAAGCCAACATTTATCACCTACATTTAAGACGAAAGAAATGCTAGATTTACTTGATTGGATTCGGCAATATAATGCTAATCCAAAACATAAATCTAAAGTGCGTGTCATTGGGATGGATATTCAATCAGTAAACGAGAATGTTTATAATAATATAATA
>NZ_QPET01000064.1:0-1589 GCF_008368855.1 Bacillus sp. TE8-1
TATAAAATTATGATGGAATGTAACAAATGGGAGAAAGCGTATTTACTTTGTGATTTATGCATTGTTGTTACTGCTATTTTTACATTAGAGTGGTACCTATTTAATAAACCATCTGCAAATATTTTATTCTTATCAATTGGAGATGTTTTTCTCTCATTTATTTTTCCGATTATAGATTTATTGCTTCTATTACTTGGAGTTACACTGATCTTTCGACCTGCTATTTTCAATGCAAAAAGTAAATTGTTTATTTTTATCCTAGTATTAACTGGATTGGCTATTACGGACTATTTGTATTTTTACTTACAAGGTGATTTGTCAGAGCGTTCAGTTATATTTTTAAGGTGTTTGTATAGAGTTTTCCTATTATTTATCGCTATTGCTGCTACAATCCCAAAGAATACTTCTTCTAAAAGAAATTATTTTATTATTAATCCGACATTTGGAGAGAAACTTCTTGGTATATTCCCTTATCTTGCAGTTGCAGTCTTAATTGGCTTTACTTTGAAAGAGCAAACTTCTTCAGCTACATTAATTACGGGAAATTGTATTGCTTTTGTATTTGTACTGATTCGTCATACAATCGTACGAATGCAAAACAAAGAGTTAACTAAAACATTAAAAGTGTTTAATAATCAATTAGAACAAACAGTATCTCAAAGAACAAGGGATTTAATAAATAAATCTAATGATTTAGTAAAAAATCAAGAAAGATTTAAGTCATTATATGAGTATCATCCGGATCCTATTTTAACGATTGATTCAAACGGTATCGTATTAAATATAAACCAGGCTGGAAGTATGTTATTAGGAAAAGAAAGTGCTGCATTGATAGGGAAAGAGTGCTTCTCTATTTTTTTAGATGAAGATAAATCTGAATTGGAAGCAGCTATAAAGAAAGGGAAACGATGTAGTTCATCTTCACTACAGTTACGTGTGAAAAATAACAATGAGAAAGATATACTCTTTTGGTATGTCACTATAGTTCCTATTATGATAGAAGGACAAACCTTTGGGAGCTATGTAATGGTAAAAGACATAACAAGGATGAAACAACAACAGGAAGAGATAAATTACCTTGCATTCCATGATACGGTGACGGAGATTGGAAATCGTATATTCTTCCAACAAGAATTAGATAGATCTATTAAGCGTGCACAAAAAACACAGGATAAGTTTGGGCTCCTGTATATTGATTTAAATCGCTTTAAGACTATTAATGATACATTGGGTCATTCGATTGGTGACAAGGTTTTAAAAGAAGTTGCCAAACGTTTTAGGACATGTCTGTCACCGACTGTTCCTCTAGCAAGAATAGGTGGTGATGAGTTTGCGATCATTGTCCATAACCAAACAGAGCAACAGCTATTGGATTTGTGTAAAACTCTATTTCGTATAACTGAAGAACCATTTGTAGTAAATCAGCATAGTTTTTACTTATCTCTTAGTATAGGAATAGCAGTGTATCCATTTGGAGGAATAAATACTACTACACTTTTACAACACGCTGATATCGCTATGTATAGCGCAAAGGAAAAAGGTAACAATGCTGTTTGTATGTATGACGAGACATTATCTCAAAAAGTAAC
>NZ_QPET01000065.1:0-1325 GCF_008368855.1 Bacillus sp. TE8-1
AGCCTCTTTCTTTATTATATAAGGATTAGCGTGAGGTTAATCGGGATTTACAGTGCTAAGTTAGTAAGAAGGGTTAGATAAAAGTTTGTCGAATTTACTTTGTATTGGTGGAAATGAATTCTTGGAGGGGACATTTTGAAGAAATATGAGATTAAAAATAACATTCCAACATTGGAAGAATATAAATATTTATGTGATTCTGTGGGATGGACTAACTATATGAACTTTGAGGTGGCGGAAATATCACTTCAAAATTCGATTTACTGTATAACAGTCAAGGATAATAATCAAATCATCGGCATGGGGAGAATTGTTGGTGATGGGGCTATCTATTTCTATATTCAAGATATAGTGGTTCATCCAGAGTATCAAAAGAATGGTATTGGAAAGAAAATAATGAATACTTTAGTAGAATACTTAAATGGGAATGCTCCAGATAAAGCATTCATTGGTTTGTTTGCGTCGCAAGGTAAAACATCATTCTACGAAAAATATGATTTTAAAGATTATTCGCCTAATATGACAGGGATGTTTACTGTTATTTCGAAAAAATAGGTGTAATAAATTTAATAAAACAATTAAAAAGTTGATTTTTTAAGAAATCAACTTTTTAATGAGTTGAAACGTTTGTAGTGTTGCAAATTCGTATTTCCCTTGGTACTTATGATTTATAACTCTTCTTATTATACTTTTCATCAAATTCTTTTCCTTCTAGATCTCGATCTAGTGTTAAAGGTTGATTGCAGTGCATACATGCATCGACACGGCCGAGCATTTTGGTTGGCTTATCACAGCTTGGGCAAATAATTTGGATAGTCTTAGTAGATAACATACCAATCCAAAAGTAAACGACAGTGCTAGCGATAACAGCTAAAAAGCCAACCATCATAAACGTTGTCATAATAATAATGTTTTCGCGGAAAAAGACACCTAAGTATGCAATGAAGAGGCCGATAAATACTAAACTTAATGCAAAGGTCCGGATTTTATTGATTTTGTTTGAATACTTAATGCTCATTCTCACCACGCTCCTATACTAATAATATAACATAAAATTTAGAATTTTCACTCTCGTGTAAATTGATAAGAGATAAGATATGAAATGAATAGGAGGGGAGCCAAGAATGAATGGACGCTATAATGATTTTTACAGCGGTTTTTAAGTTTTTAACGGGATGTGAAATTTTTTTATAAAAAGTATTGACCCTGTATATACTGCATGATATATTAATAACCGTCGCTGATGCGGAAACGCAGAAAACGACAAAAAAGAAATTAAAAAACTTAGTTGACATTGAAAAATTAAGATGTTAACATAAGGAAGT
>NZ_QPET01000066.1:0-1147 GCF_008368855.1 Bacillus sp. TE8-1
CTACTACACGTTTAATCTCTGCAGAGGAATTAGGATTTTTAACAAAATCCTCCTTAAAGAAATCCATGAAGGCTTTTCGTCCATCAGCAACAAAAGGATTATGTTGCTTATAATCTTCGCTAACATATTTAGGGATAATATCGATATTATGTTTGTTAAAAACTTCATTATAGAAATCAACTACCATCTTTTTATTCTTTTCATTTTCTTTCACTTCTTTTGATACAGAAGCAACATTTTCGCTCTTTATTGAGTTACCTTTGTTATTACCGGTGGAAGCTTGAAATATCAAAGTCGATACAATTCCTAAAATAAACACAGAAATAATTATTACTATTAAACTTTTCTCTAATTTCATATATACCTACCTCTTCTACTTAAATAAGTTCTCTTCTATAAAAAGCTTGAAGAAGGAGAAACCTTCCCCAAAATGTAATGTCAGGGGTAATGTTAGGAATTTCATTTATCCTAACCTCCCCCTATACAACGCATATTAGAAACGATTCATTCTAACTTAATACCTCATTAACAGTTGCACTGTCCACAATTTGAATAAACTTCTTAACCTTATCGTTCTCATCAAACTTATAAAGGTGACAAAAATCTGCTATGAACGATTTCCCTGTAGCTTTATATGTCCCATTATATTTTCCATACACGATAACAGTATTGTTATTAAAAGCATAGATTTCATCTTTAGCGCTATAGTCATCCCATTCTGTGCCAAGACGTTCATGTACGTTTTTCACTACTTCATCTGGACCTATATAAGTACCTGCATATGGAAACCCAGCAGCTTCTGTCCAAGATACATTTTCACTTAAATACGTTTTGAACGCATCCAATTTCCCTTCGCCAGTTAACACATACGTTTCATGTAATAGTTTTTGATATTTATTCATATCATTAACCCCAAGGCATTTCTTTTGTTACAACTTTTGCACTTAATTCTAATACACCTTTATTTGCATAGCCTGGATATGCTGCTTCAAGTTTTGCCACAAAATCTTTTGAAGTTCCACTTTCCTCAGAAGCTTGAACCGCAGTTCTTAGATAATCCATTGTCGCAGTAAGTGCTTGATTATTTAGGGATTTTTCGATTGATCCATGGCTAGGTACAATTATGTCAGCATGTAATGCCTGTAAT
>NZ_QPET01000067.1:0-2544 GCF_008368855.1 Bacillus sp. TE8-1
ATATAATATTCCTATTTGTACGTTTGGACATGCTGGTGATGGTAATTTACATCCAACTTGTATGACAGACGCTCGTAATGCAGAAGAGATGCACCGAGCTGAGCAAGCTTTTGCTGAAATATTTGCGAAAGCAATTGAACTTGGTGGTACAATTACTGGTGAACATGGTGTTGGTGCAATGAAAGCTCCATATTTAGAAATGAAATTAGGTAAAGAAGGTATTGCAGCTATGCAAGGAATAAAGCAAGCTTTCGATCCAAATAACATTATGAATCCTGGAAAAATGTTCGCGAAAGACACTCGAAAAAGAGTGGTGGTTGAGCGATGACCACATTAAATAAAGAAAATATTCAAAAAGAATTTAAAGAACGATTAAGTGAAGATGAATTACTAAACTGTATGCGATGCGGTTTTT
This sequence comes from Bacillus sp. TE8-1, assembly GCF_008368855.1. NCBI lineage: Bacteria > Bacillati > Bacillota > Bacilli > Caryophanales > Bacillaceae > Bacillus > Bacillus sp. TE8-1. The sequence continues at coordinate 416 of NZ_QPET01000067.1, forward strand.
GTTTACCTACTTGTCCTACCTACATTCAATCCGGATATAAAGAGTCACATTCACCGCGCGGACGTATTGCATTAATGAAAGCAGTCGTTGATGGTTTAATCGAACCAGATGAAGATGTTGAAAATACATTAAACGTTTGTCTTGGTTGCCGTGCTTGTGAGCCTGTTTGTCCATCTGGTGTAAATTATGGACATTTATTAGAAGAAGCTCGTGATATTATTAATCAAAATAAAAAATTCTCAGTGCCAGTGAAAGCTGTTCGAAAAGTCGTTTTTGAAGGATTATTCCCCCATCAAAATCGAATGAGAACATTAACTGGACTAATCGGATTTTATCAACGTTCTGGTTTACAAACGCTAACACATAAAACAGGGATTATGAAGTTATTCCCTGAAACCCTTGCAACGATGGATCTCGTTTTACCAAAAGTCCCTAAAATGAAAGCGATGAAAGATCGTCCTTCATTTTTACCTGCAGAAAGTACAAAGAAAAAACAAGTTGCATTCTTTACAGGCTGCTTAATGGATACGATGTTTTTAGAAACAAATAATGCAACGATGAAACTTCTTCAATTAGCTGGTTGTGATATCGTTATTCCGAAAACACAAAGTTGCTGCGGTGCATTGCATGGACATGCTGGTGAAAAGAGTGGAGCAAAAGAATTAGCAAAGCGAAATATAAAAGCATTCGAAAATTTAAACATCGACTATATTATTACGAATGCAGGTGGTTGCGGGGCTTATCTTGTAGACTATGATTATCTTTTAAAGGATGATCCGGATTGGGCTGAACGTGCTAAGCAGTTTGTTTCTAAAATTAAAGATATTACTGCTATACTAGTAGAACTAGACTTCCATAAGCGAACTGACTTACGACTCACGCCGCAGGTTATTACGTATCAAGACTCTTGTCATTTACGCAATGTTATGCGCACATCTTCTGAACCTCGTATGTTACTAGAGGCTATCCAAGGTGCAACATATCGAGAAATGAAAGATGCCGACCGCTGCTGTGGCTCTGCTGGTATTTACAATATTGTTCATTCAGAGTTATCAATGGAATTTCTAGATTACAAAATGGACCGTGTGCATGAAACAGAAGCAGCAACCATTGTTACTGCAAATCCAGGTTGTTTATTACAAATGAAATTGGGCATTGAGCGAGAAGGGCTTTCTCATAAAATGAGAGGAATTCACATTGTGGATTTATTATTAGAAGCAATTGAAACTAACTCGTAACAACTCGTAACATACGTAATAATAGGAAAACGGCTATCTCCTTCGTCTATGTAAAGAGATAGCCGCTTTTTTGTCTGCTACAACATTAAAAATATGTTACTTTATTATAAAAAAGAACAACAGAAACATTACAGTTTTGTAAAAATCAATCCATTATATTCCTCGAAAAATCGTTCAAACCATTGATACAATAGGATTCTTCATTTTCTATTTAGGTAACTTTATCCAAAAATCCCCTCTTAAAACCAAGTATAAAAACACTATAAATTCCTTTTATACTCTATATTTCTCTTATTTTTACCCCCTTCTTCTCTTAGGATAAATTAGGTAATTTTAAAGTCTATGAATTTTTTTCCATCTTTTTTCTCGCAAATTGTATGCTACGATGAATTTGTCAGTCAGACAGGCTGTCAAAAACAAATCGTGTGAAAACAAATTAAAACTTTATATAGGGGGACACACATCATGAAAAAGCGTGTTTTATTATCTGTAGCTGCTGCAACAGCTCTTACTTTAGGAGTATCTTCTCTAGATGCACAAGCTGCAACAGTACAACCATCTAACGTAAAGGTTCAAAATATTCAGCATTCAAAAGTAATGATGAAACAAATGAGCCAACAAGAATTACAAGCATTCTTACAATCTATGGGAGTTGAATCATTAGCACAATGGCAACAAGGAAACTTCCAACCAAACTGCTTCATTCCTGGTCAACAACCTACTGAAAATGTTGTAACTGAGCAACCAACAGCTAAGCCAGAAACTCAAAAGCCAGTTGAGCAAAAACCTGCCGAGCAAAAGCCTGCTGAAGAAGTTCAAAAACCAGAAGCTCAAAAGCCTGCTGAAAACAACAATACTCAAAAACCAGCTGAGCAAAAGCCTGCTGAAGAA
>NZ_QPET01000007.1:0-38387 GCF_008368855.1 Bacillus sp. TE8-1
GTGGCAAATTACTGAAGGAACAGCAGTTAAAACAAATGCTTACTACAGTTCCTACAAATAGAGAGGGAACCGGATATGGTCTTGGAATCCTTGAAATTAAGCTTCCGAACGGTGTCTCGGTATGGGGACACAGGGGGGGCGTTCCAGGGTTTTCCACTTTTGCTGGTGGAACACTTGGAGGTAAACATACACTCGCTATCAATTCGAACAGTTTAAACATTAATAACGCGGAAGTTTTTAAAAACATTTTACTTGCTGAATTTAGCAAGTAGGAAAAACGGATAAATTTTGTCATTTGTAATTTCCATCGGAATGGATTACCGCTTGAAAGAGTATAGAGGGATTAAGTATCTATAATTGTGTAGGAGCAGCATTTGCAAAATTAGAAATTGAAATAGATTCAACCATTAAAGATAATATTAGCAGGAAAAAATTGAGGGACATTAAGGATTTTGTGAAGAAGACTTCAAAAATGAACTGAAATCTAATAAACAACGTAAAAGCTAAAAGATTTTCGCTGTGAGAACATCTCAAAATATTAAATTGATGGTAACTTTGTTGTAGCTCTTTAAACATACCTATATTAAAACCCAAATATCTCAGCATTAAATTGAGAAATTTGGGTTTTTCTAAAGGAATCAATTTTTTAAAAAATTTTTAGAAATTTAAACATAAAGTATTGTATACATGTAAGTATGATTAAAAATGAAAAGTTGTAAATGCTAAATTTAATTAAATACGCCTTACTCTCTTTAACATTGGCCTGAATGAATAGTTTATAGGAGATTACACTGGCTAAAGATGCGATAATTGTTCCAAGTCCTCCAATATTTACTCCTAGTAATAAAGCTTTCCAATCAGAAGTAAAGTTTGATAGAAGAATTGAAGTAGGAAAATTGCTAATCAATTGACTCAAAAATATGGAACTAAAGAAGACTGAAGTATCTCCTTTTAAATTAGCGCGAGCAAATGTCTCCAGTGCATCCGAATGTGAAATGTTTCCGATGAAAATAAAAAAACAGACAAAGGTTATTAGAAGAAAGTAATCGATCTTAAATAGTAAGTTTCTATCTAACGTAAATGCTGCCACCAATGTAACTATTAGCGCAATGTAATAATTAATGACACCAAAAATAGATGCAATGATAGTGATAAGTATTAAAATCCAGACGGTAGCTTTTTTTCGATTTTTCACGGTAATAACAGGTAGTTCTATTTTCAAATCTGTTTTTTGAAGTTTTTGAGTACATATAAATAACAAACTAATTCCAAGTACAGCTAAAAGCAGGATTGAACCTAAAAATGGGATGAGCTTAATTCCATAGTAAGAATATAGGTATAAATTTTGTGGGTTTCCCATAGGCATCAAGCTACTACCGATGTTTGCCGCAATTGTTTGCAGGATGATTGTATCCATCATGTTCATTTGTGTTTTTTTACTAATGACAAGTGTTATTGGTACAAAAGTGAGGAGAGCGACATCATTTGTTACAAACATGGAGCAAATAAAGCATAACAAAATTAGAATAATAGATATTGACCTGCTGTTATTGCATTTATTTAAAATCGCAACAGCAAGTTTGTCTAATATCTTTAGCTGTTCCAAGGCCTTAATGGCCACCATTAGATTAAATAAGCTAATTAACACTTCAAAGTTAATATATTCGATCTTTGGCGAATGTATTAAGCAGCTTACAATTGCTAGTATCAGTGAAATGGTAAGCACTAAATCCTTTTTTAAAAATTCGAATTTCATAAGGAGTCTTTTTTTATTTTGAACGAATACTATTTCTTTCACAATACACCACCTGTAATCTATGTTAGTAAATATACGTTTTTTGGGATAACTCGATATTGCTAGAAAAGACGATGTCATAAGGTCCTAAATAAGAGTTTTGTAATGTTTCATCCTTTCAACAAAATCCTTTTTTCTTAGTGTCTTTCATGTTGTAAATATGTGCAATATAGACGAATCCAACTAGGGGGATTAATTGAGAAAACAAATGTTTTTTGTATGATACCATAAATAAATTAAATGCTTTATTTTTTTAATATTCTTATAATATTCTATTGATTCTTGATTTCAAATACTTTATATGAACTTCTAAAAGAGAAAAAGTATGCATGTTTTTATGAAGAAAATAGAGGCTTGTCAAAGGATAGGTAGAACAAAATCTGCGACGTTTGGATACTGTATAAAATTCACAAAATCTCACTGTTTTTTTAGATGAAAAATCTTAAAATATTTTTTTGTTTTTATAAAAATCTGTACTTTTTCGTAACATTCTGTACTTTTAATTATAAATTAAAGACAAGCTTCTCTTAGTTAAAGATTGAAAGCGCTTTATAGGTTTTTCGTGAAATTTTTACCTAGCCTATTTTTGAGATTAGTAGTAAGAAAGGAGATATTTCCATGTTCTTAAGAAAATTAACAAAAAACCAGTTAATCACTATTGATTATTATGATTTAAATATAAATCACCGGTAAACGAAACAAACATAATAGTACAACAACATTAGTGGATAAGAATATTAGTTTTGCAGAAGGGGATAGAGCATCGTGTGTATAAACGGAAAGTTTTTAGAAAATTCAGTTTTGAAGTTGCATGTTGCGATGTTTGTTTAAACAGGCCAATTCTATTCATATAGAAAATTTTTATCCTTGTTGTATTTGAATATGAATGAGGTATTTATGCCAAGGAATATAGGTGATTTTATATAGATTATGATAGATAAATTTTTGGTATGGAGTGATAATATGGAAAGATTTTTTGTAGAGTTAGTCGGATCAACAAATGATTTTTTATGGTCTAAATTGTTAATTATTATGCTTGTTATTTGCGGAATTTATTTTACATTTAAATTGAATTTTGTACAGTTTCGAATGTTAAAAGAGATGGTCCGTGTATTAATGGAGGGGAAAAGTGGTTCTAAAGATCAAATCTCTCCTTTTCAAGCGTTTTGTATTGGTATGGCAGCCCGCGTTGGAACAGGGAATATCACAGGAATTGCGATTGCAATTGCATTAGGTGGTCCTGGAGCTGTATTTTGGATGTGGATTATTTCTATTATTAGCTCGGCCTCCAGTTTTGTCGAAAGCACATTAGCACAGATATATAAAGTAAAAGATAAAACTGGTTTCCGCGGTGGTCCATCCTATTATATGGAAAAAGGGTTGAATAAACGTTGGATGGGAGTATTATTCTCTATTTTAATCACAATTACTTTTGGTCTTGTATTCAATTCAGTACAATCAAATACAGTTACAATTGCTTTTCAAAACTCATTTGGTACAGATCGTCTAACAGTTGGGATAATCATGGCCATTGCTTTCGCTGCGATTATTTTTGGTGGTGTACAACGTATTGCAAAAATGGCTGAATACAAGGTGGTATTTTTAGCGGTATTATACATTGGAGTTGCATTATTTGTTGTAGTTACCAACATATCAAAAATGCCGGAAGTTCTTTCTCTTATTGTTCAAAACGCATTTGGTTTTAAACAAATAGCAGGCGGTTCAATTGGTGCAGCACTTATGAATGGAGTTAAACGTGGTTTATTTTCAAATGAAGCTGGTATGGGAAGTGCACCAAACGTTGCCGCAACAGCAACAACAAGTCATCCGGTGAAACAAGGACTGATTCAAGCATTTGGTGTATTAACGGATACACTGATCATATGTACTAGCACTGCCTTTATTATTTTGCTGTCTGATGCATATAAACAACCGGGGTTAAATGGTATTGCACTTACACAAGCAGCATTAAGTGAACACATAGGTCCTTGGGCATCGGGTTGTCTTGCTATCTTTGTTTTTTTATTTGGATTTGGTGCGTTAATTGGCAACTATTATTATGGTGAAACAAATATTCGCTTCTTACATACAAGTAAAGTGTGGTTAATGATATACAGAATAAGTGTGTTGGCTATGATTGTATTTGGTTCTGTTGCAAAGATTCAAATTGTATGGGATTTAGCGGACTTATTTATGGGCTTTATGGTTATTATTAATTTAATTGCTATTACCTTACTTTCAAAAGTAGCATTTGCGGCGTTACAAGATTATATAAACCAGAAAAAAGCTGGTAAAGATCCTATTTTTTATAAAGAAAACATTAAAGGGCTTGAAAATATTGAATGTTGGGATAGTTATGAGAAAACTTCAAAAAAGAAAAGTGTGTAATAAGAAGGATATTCAGACTGCAATATGTCTGAATATTTTTCTTGGTTCTAGTGCAAATATTATTGATTATAGTAAAGAAAAAATCATTCTATATAAAGTTAATAGTACGGGGGAATATGATTAAATGATAAAGGATTCTAGCGTTCAAGTTGAGGGTCAAGAAAAAGTTTGCTTAGATCAATGGGTAGCTCATTATCGAACGTATGCAGCTAAGGGACGAAGCGCCAGTTATATTCCTGCTCTGGGGGAAATAAATGTATCGCAGTTAGGTATTTGTATAGTAAAGCCAGATGGAACAATGATAAAATCAGGAGATTGGGAGATACCTTTCACATTACAAAGTATATCAAAAGTAATCGGTTTTATAGCCGCTTGTTTAAGTCGCGGTATTTCTTATGTATTAGAACGAGTTGACGTAGAGCCAACTGGAGATGCCTTTAATTCAATTATTCGTTTAGAGATACATAAACCAGGAAAACCTTTTAATCCTATGATTAATGCTGGAGCAATTACGATAGCTTCACTTTTGCCAGGGACATCGGTGCAAGAAAAATTAGAATCTCTATACGCATTAATTGAAAAAATGATAGAGAAGCGTCCCGCTATTAATGAAATAGTATTTCAATCAGAATGGGAAACGGCTCATCGTAATAGAGCATTAGCATACTATTTAAAGGAGAATGGTTTTCTAGAATCAGATGTGGAGGAGACACTAGAGGTTTACCTAAAACAATGTTCGATTGAAATAAATACAGAAGATATTGCCTTAATAGGGCTTATACTAGCACATGATGGATATCATCCTATTCGCAAAGAACAAGTGCTCCCTAAAGAAGTAGCTAGGTTAACAAAAGCTTTAATGCTAACTTGTGGAATGTACAATGCTTCTGGAAAATTTGCTGCTTTCATTGGATTACCAGCTAAGAGTGGGGTATCGGGCGGAATTATGACACTTGTTCCCTCAAAATCTAGGAAGGATTTATCGTTCCAAGATGGATGTGGTATTGGTATTTACGGACCAGCCATTGATGAATATGGGAATAGTTTACCAGGAATTATGTTGTTAGAACATATTGCAAAAGAATGGGATTTAAGTATATTTTAAAAAGGAGCACAGATATTTTGGTGTTAGAGCGAGTCCAAAAGTGTTCAGACCTTATATTGTGTCTGAACATTTTTGAGTTATAAAGTATCTTTCTAAAGTAGAAGGGTGTAATGAATACTCACAATCTAGAATGCTTTCGTTTATATCTTATTTATCAGTTTTTGAAAAAAATAGAGTAAGTATTGTATTAATGCAAATAGGTTTGTATACTGACTGTTAGGCGAAAGTGAGAAGTGATTATTTTGAATCTTAGTAATTTAGTAAAAAAAGACATCTATATTCTCGTTTTAATGATACTTACAGTACCCTTAGTAGGTGAAATAAAGTCATTTCCTTTAAATGAAACATTTAGAATGAGCTTTGGCGCACCAACATTTTTCTTTTTTTTGTTATTGTTTCGACGAATTCCAGCATTTTTACCGGGTTTTTTAACAGCGATAGTCGTGGTAGTATTTCGTATCTCAATGGATGTCATTATAAAGGGAAATATGGATTGGCTAGCCGCTTTTCATACTCACTATCCTAGTTTTTTCTTTTATTTTACTTATTCGTATCTCTTTCATTTAGCAAAAATCAAACGTTTTTATCATCAACCACTAATGATTGGTTTTATTGGTTGCATGATTGAAATACTGTCAGACTGTGTGGAATTAATGATTCAATATTTCGTATTAAAAACATCGATCACATCCGAGGCAATAAATGAGATCATTGTTATCGCATGTTCCCATAGTTTTATAGTTCTAAGCTTTTTCAATATGATGAAATTGTATGAAGCGCAATCAAGGGAGAGACATATAAAGAAACAAAATGAACATATGCTCATGCTTATCTCTAATTTATATGAAGATGCTGTTCATTTAAAGAAAACATTACAAGATGCTGAGAATATAACAAAAAAATCCTATGATTTATATAAAACCTTAGACTCTTTTGAGCACAAACAGATGGATTTTCAGTTTGAGGATTTAAGGCAACAGGCATTACAAATTGCTGGTGAGGTCCATGATGTTAAAAAGGATAACCAACGTATTTTTGCGGGACTTTCAAAATTAATTTCTGATGAAAGTTTTACAGATTATATGTCTGTGCATGAACTAGTAAATATCATTATACGGGCAAATACGAAATATGCACGGTTGCTAGAGAAAGACATCCAATTTGTGTATAAAATTGATGGTGTGCATCCTCATTATCATATTTACACAATCTTATCTATTATAAATAATATCGTTACAAACGCTGTAGAAGCTATCCAAGGTATGGGAACCATCACAATTGACATTAATAAAGACCACCATTTTGTTGAATTTCAAATAGGCGATAATGGTCCTGGTATTTCTTCAAAATATAAAGATTCAATTTTTGAGCCTGGGTTTACTTCTAAATATGATGATTTAGGCAACCCATCGACAGGTATCGGATTATCGTATGTTAAAGAAATGGTCGAACAACTTGAAGGTGATGTTACGCTTGAGGACAGAACCGAAGGAAAAGGATCAATTTTTATAATTAGATTAGGGATTGATCATATAATTTCGAAAGGGTGATTCTATGTATTTTTATATAGTAGATGATGAAAAAGCGGTTCGCTCAATGTTGGCTCAAATTATCGAGGATGAAGATCTTGGGGAGGTTATAGGAGAAGCTGAGGATGGTTTATCTTTAGAGCAACAAATGGTAATCCTTAAAAATATAGACATTTTATTTATCGATTTGTTAATGCCGAATCAAGATGGAATAAAAACAATTCGTCAAATAAAACCTTCGTTTAAAGGGAAAATCATCATGGTCTCTCAAGTAGAATCAAAAGAATTAATTGCTGAAGCTTATTCGCTTGGTGTTGAATACTATATTATTAAGCCAATTAACCGGATTGAAGTATTAACAGTTGTTCGGAAAGTCATTGAACGAATTCGTTTGGAAAAATCGATAAAAAACATTCAAGAATCGCTTAATATGGTACTAAAATTGGATAGTAATTTAAGTACGCAAGAAAAATACCGTAGTGAAAAACATTTAAATACTTTCAATCATTTTCAAAATTCCATTCATTTTCTTTTGTCTGAATTAGGAATAGCCAGTGAAAGTGGAAGTAAAGATTTAATGGATATGCTAGATTATTTATATAAATATGAACAAGATAACACGTTGGAACAAGGCTTTCCCTCACTAAAAGAGATTTTTATGAATTTAGCTCAAAAAAAACTTGGGGATTCAGCTGAAGATGCCGAATTAAAAAGGTTCATAGAAGCTTCCAAACAACGGATTCGGAGAGCAATTTATCAATCATTAAACCATTTAGCATCCCTTGGACTTACTGATTTTTTAAACCCGAAGTTCGAAAATTATGCTTCTAGATTTTTTGATTTTACTACCGTAAGGAGAAAGATGACAGAATTGAATAATGAACCAACATTACCTGCTCGTATTGATACGAAAAAATTTATTCAAGTTCTTTATTTTGAAGCAAAACGAATACACTTGGAGTTAAGATGATAAACTCTTGCTAAGTATTATTTTCAATTGATAGATTGATAATTATTTTCATGTTATTGGTTTTATATAGTTTTTCTAAGAGAGGATTTTCCTTTATTTCATATTGGCTTTAAAATCAGAAAATTCCGTATCGATTCGGTAGAAGTGTATGAACTTAAAACAAAAGAATATGTATTTTTTACACATTAATATTCATTAAAAAAAACGAGTATTTTAACAATAAAATATAAATACATAGTAAGTTGAATTGAAAAAAAGATGCTATCTTCTGGCATCTTTTTTTCTTTAAGAGGAAATATCATTGATCCTTATATTATTTGAAATTCAAATGCGGGCATATAAATAAGGGAAAAGGAGATAATATTTAACAAATTATAATTGGAAATGGTATTTTAGGTCAGAAATGTTTTTATACTAATTAGGTTATTGGTACGAAATAAGCATAATGTCTCGCTTTTCTGCTCTTTAATCTTATCGTTATTTTTTATTAAGTACATATCGTTTTTTAGAAATCTCAATCCTAGCAGAGTATATAAATTGGGTGATAAAAATGTGGAACATAATTACTTCTTATCTTCCAGATTGGAAAGTCTTTGTACAAGCTTTTATCTTGTTTTTAATTCCGTATACTATCTCAAGATTTTTTCATTGGGTTCGTATGTCAGAGAAAGAGTGGGAAGAATGAGTTGGTGGAAGTCAAGAGACAAACAAGTGAAAAAAAATAATATTCAAAGTAAAACGAAACAAGAGCATAAACCATCTCAAAATACAAACGTTCATTTCACAAATGATTTTGCCTCTAACTTAGAACTTATAAAGCAACAAATCGGACATAATTCTGATGTTCGATTTCGGAAGTTTAATATTGGACGCACAGATATTCAGGCTGGGATCGTTTTTGTTGATGGTCTATCAGATAAAGAGATAATTGACAAACATATTATGAAATTACTAATGGATGATTTTTCTGATGAATATAAAAATGAATCTTCTTATGTGGAGGGGACTGTTTCAAAAGAATATATTAAAAATAAAGTTCTTACAATTAGTGAAGTAGCAGAAGTCCATTACATAAAAGATTTAATACCCAAAGTATTGATAGGTTCAACAGCTCTTTTAATTGATGGTTTAGCAGATGTGTTTATTCTTGGTACAACAAAAGCAAATAAACGAAACATTGAAGAACCAGTATCGGAGGCATTAGTCAGAGGGCCACGGGTCGGTTTTACTGAAGTATTAAGTGATAATACCTCACTTTTGCGACGACACTGTGCGGATGAGAGCTTATCATTAGTAAAGCTACCAGTAGGAGAACGTGCAAAGAAAGAGTTAGTCGTCGCATTTATTAAAGATCTTGCTAGTACAGAATTGGTGGATGAAATAAAAAACAGAATTCAGAAAATTGACATAGACAGTGTACTCGAATCTGGTTATATAGAGCAACTTATTGAAGATAATTATCTCAGTCCTTTTCCGCAGATTCAAAATACAGAACGACCTGATCGTGTTATTAGTGCTTTGATGGAAGGTCGAGTAGCTATTTTGTTAGATGGAACACCATTTGTTTTAATTGCTCCAGTTACATTTAGTATGCTGCTGCAATCACCAGAAGATTATTATGAAAGGTGGCTTCCTGGTACGCTTCTCCGCTTATTACGCTTCATGACAGCTTTTGTTTCATTATTTGCTCCAGCACTGTATATTTCTTTTATTTCATTTCATCCAGGATTAATTCCCACTAAGCTCGCTATTTCTATTATCGGATCGCGAGAAGGAGTTCCTTTTCCCGCTTTAATAGAAGCGTTAATTATGGAAGTAGCTATCGAAGTTTTACGAGAAGCAGGTTTACGTCTGCCTAAACCGATTGGACCGGCAATGGGAATTGTGGGCGGTTTAATAATTGGTCAGGCTGCCGTAGAAGCAGGAATTGTTAGTCCAATAATGGTTATCGTTGTTGCGGTAGCAGCTATTTCTTCTTTTACTATTCCGCAATATAGTGTGGGAATTACGTTACGCATTCTTCGTTTTGTAGCTATGTTTTGTGCTGCGATATTTGGATTGTATGGAGTTATTCTCTTCTTTCTTTTACTTTGCAGTCATTTAGTGAAACTGAAAAGTTTTGGCGTTCCTTATACCAGCCCTGCTGTTCCATATCGATTCAGTGATTGGAAAGATTTTATGGTTCGCATGCCATTAAAAATAATGAGACGTCGACCGAAAATAATGCATACCAAAAAAACTATCCGCAAAAGGTAGCTGATGACGAAAGGAAGTGGCCTTCAGTGATTACTATACCTAAAGACCGAATAACAACTTCACAAGCAGTTGTTATTATTGTAAATTACATACTTGGGACAGGAATTCTTACTTTGCCCAGAGCATCTGTGGAAAAAGTGAAAACACCAGATGTATGGTTAAGTGTGATATTAGGTGGGATACTGGCAATGGTTTCAGGAGTAATTATGGTCAAATTAAGTCAGCAGTTTCCAGAAAAAACATTTTACCAATACAGTCAAGATATTGTAGGGAAATGGATAGGGAGATTGCTTAGTTTTCTTATTATAGGGTATTTTCTTACAACTTCAGCATTTCAAATTCGTTCAATGGCAGAAGTAATAAGCTTTTTTTTACTAGAAGGAACCCCCACATGGGCTATTGTTATGCCTTTTATGTGGATAGGTCTCTATTTGATTATGGGTGGTATTAATTCAATTGCACGGATGTTTGAAATAATATTTCCTATTACTGTTTTTATTTTTTTAATCATTTCCTTTATGAGTATCGGAATATTCGAGATGGATAATCTCCGTCCCGTATTAGGTTTGGGAATTAAACCAGTGTTAGATGGGATAAAAACAACGTCTCTCGCATATACAGGTCCTGAAATTATGTTAATTCTTTTGGTATTTATGGAACAACGAAAGAAAGCAGTAAAAGCTATTTTAGTTGGAATTTCTATTCCGTTAATCTTTTATGTAATAACTGTTGTAATGGTCATTGGTGCATTATCAGTTGATGGGGTTGTAACAAGAACATGGCCGACAATTGACCTTATGCGCAGTTTTGAAATTTCTGGTTTGATATTTGAACGTTTTGAATCTTTACTGCTTGTAATATGGATTATGCAAATATTTGCTACCTATACGATTAGTTATTATGCAGCTGCATTAGGATTAGCGCAACTCTTTAAAAAGAGTATTCATCCATTTATTTTTGCTTTGATTCCAATCATTTACATCATTGCTATGACTTCGAAAAATATAAATGACTTGCTTAAATTGGGGGATATGCTCGGTAATGCTGCTTTATTTTTATTTGGTTTACTGCCACTGCTTCTTCTTATTATTACGCGATTAAAAGGAGGAGTAGTGTGAAACATAAATTTAATTATATGCGGTTCTATTTGGCTTTGTTATGGACGCTTTTGCTTCTATTTTTAACAGGGTGTTGGAGCAGTAAAGAAGTAGAAGAATTAAGTTTAACTGCAGGTATAGCACTAGATAAAGGGAAGGATTCAACAATTGAGAAAGAGGATGAGGAAGGAGGTTATCCTAAAAGAAACCTTATAACAGCTACTTATCAAATTGTTAGTTCGCAAGCACAAAGTAAAGGAAATGGACAACAAAAACGTTATATAAATGTTTCTGAGACCGGTGATTCCATTCATCAAATTGTTCGTGAGTTTTCATTGAAAAGAGAGAGCACAATGTTCAGCCCACATTTAAAAAATATTGTTATTAGCGATAGTCTTGTACGTACATACAGTTTAGAACAATTACTTGAACAGTATCTCCGTGACAATGAAGTTCGGCTTAGCTGTATGCTCTTAATTAGCAAGGGTCTAGCGAAGGAGGTACTGGAATCAAACAAAAAAGGAGAAATCCCAGCATTTCGTTTGTCTGGAATTGCAGATAATAGAAATAGAACAACAAGGATTTTACCTCCTGTATCGCTCGCTAAATTGGAAGGAAAGATGCGGTCAGGGGCCAGTTTTCTTTTGCAAAATGTAATCTCGATAAATGGGGAAATAAAATTTGCAGGAGCTGCTGTAATTAAAGGGAAGACAAAAAAGTTGATGGGCTTTTTAAATGAGCAGGAATTGGAAGGAGTAGTATGGATAAACGGAAAAAGGAATGGTGGTGTGGTAAAAACTTTTGATAAAGAATCAAAGAAACTCATTATATACGAAATAAAGTCAATAAAAAGCAAAATCATACCACATGTTAACGGAAATAATATTTCCTTTGATGTAAACATTGAATCAGAAGGGCGTTTGTCTGAAAATTGGATGCAATCAGGAAAAGATTTTGAAAATGAATTTTTGAAAAGGGAAGAAAAAGCTATTGAAAAAGAAGTAAAGCACTTAGTACATCATGTTACAAAAAAAATACAAAAAGAATACCAAGTCGATATTGCGGGTTTTGGCAACCAATTAAGAATTAAGCACCCGAGAACATGGGAGAAAGTCAAAAAAGATTGGGATCGAACATTTAGTAAGGTACCGATTAAATATCATATAAATGTAACTATACAAGATTATGGAGCGTCAAGTTTAAAACGGTGAGATACCTTAATTGAAATTATATTTGCATCAAAACAAAAAGTTACAAAAATTTTAATTTAAAAATTTTTGTAACTTTTTGTTTTTTTATGTCCTTCTTATTATAGATTAAAGAAATGATTTTACCCTATACATTTCTTTTGCGTTATAAAAGTAAATCACAATAGTTACTATTGGTGTGTTATTTAACGTTAGGAAAGAGGAATCGCTATATGTCTTGAATAGGAGGGAGTTTGAAGTGCAAGCGAAAGCAGTGCAAATAGAAGAAATCTATCAAGAAATATTAGACGGTAAAAGAAGTAGGTTTCCACCGAATACATGGAAAGAAGATAGCAATAGAGAGCTATCTAAAAGGGTCACAAAATATTTAATTGAAACAATTTTAAAATGGAATGAAGAGGATATTAAACAAAAATGGAATACGCCTTTAATTATAAAATATCGATTACTCGGCGCGCTCAAACATAGTTATGATAATAGTCCCTATAAGATGATTGAAGACTTATATCCCAATAGATTTAAAGAGTGGGAGTTTGGTATGGCACCATTAAATTTTTGGACTAAAGAAAAAGCTCTTGAAGCATTAAAATGGACTGTTGAAGAAAAAGAAAAGCTAAGTAAAGTAGAACTATTCAAATTCTATAGTAAAAAATGGTTAGAGAAAAATAAACTCAGTGCACCATTAGTTATGTATTGGAATGGTAGTCCTTATGCAATGATAAATTCTTTATATCCTAATAAATTTAAAGAGTGGGAATTTAGTATGACTCCTAACAATTTTTGGACTAAAGAAAAAGCATTGGTAGCATTAAGGTGGACTATTGAAGAAAAAGAAAAATTAACTTCTTTTCAATTATTACAAGTTTACAGTGTAAAATGGCTTACTATTCATAATTTAATTTCTCCTTGTCAAATATTCTGGAATAACAGTCCGTACGCCATGATCAATGACTTATATCCTGGTCAAAATAAAGAATGGGAATATAAATTCACACCTACCGGATTTTGGACTGAAAAAAAAGCATTAGAGGCGCTGAAGTGGACTATTGAAGAAAAGGAAAAACTAACAGAGGGGCAATTACTATCTATTTACACACAAAGATGGTTAATTAAACATAAGTTATGGACACCATTAAGAAGATATTGGAAGGGAAGTCCATACAATATGTTAAATACTTTATACCCTAATCGTTATGCAAAAGATATGTTAAAAGGTTATAAAAATAAATAATGATTATATTAGAAGTCTTACTTATATCATACAATATCAAGTTTAAGATAGAGTTAATGAACTCTTAACTTAATTATAGGAGCGAAATTATATGTCACCTTTACGAGATGAAGCATTAAAAATGCATAAAGAAAAACAGGGGAAGATTGGTGTTTATTCTAAAGTTAAAGTACAAAATTCAACAGATTTAAGTCTCGCTTACTCACCAGGTGTTGCTGAGCCATGCTTAGAGATTTATAAAGATGAAAGCAAAGTATATGATTATACAATGAAAGGGAACCTAGTTGGAGTTATATCTGATGGAACTGCAGTATTAGGTCTTGGGAATATTGGACCTAAAGCAGCTATGCCAGTGATGGAGGGAAAAGCTTTACTTTTCAAATCATTTGCTGAGATCGATGCTTTTCCTATTTGTTTAAACACTAATAATCCGGATAAGATTGTTGAGGTTGTTAAATTATTAGAACTAAATTTTGGTGGGATAAACTTAGAAGATATTGCAGCACCTCAATGCTTTGAAATTGAGGAGCGCCTAAGAAAATCTTGTGATATTCCTGTTTTCCATGATGATCAACACGGTACAGCTATTGTAACGATTGCTGGCCTAATTAATGCACTTAAGTTAACAAATAAAAAAATTGAAGATGTTCAAATCGTTGTAAATGGCGCTGGTGCTGCTGGGATAGCCATTGTTAAGTTGTTACTCCATATGCATGTGAAAAATGTTATTTTGTGTGACACAAAAGGGATAGTATATGAACAGCGACCTATTGGAATGAATGCGCTTAAAGAAGAAATAGCTCGTATTACAAATATAGAACAGAAGCGGGGAAGATTAGCAGAGGCCCTGATTGATGCTGATGTATTTATTGGCGTATCAGCTGCAGGTGTAGTTGATGAGGATATGGTTCGTTCTATGAATCATAATCCTATTATTTTTGCCTTGGCTAACCCTACACCTGAAATTATGCCTAATAAAGCAAAAATAGCAGGAGCACTAGTAGTTGGTACAGGACGTTCTGACTTTCCTAATCAAGTAAATAATGTATTAGCTTTCCCTGGAGTTTTTCGTGGAGCCTTAGATGTACAAGCAAAAGAAATTAATGAAGAAATGAAGCTAGCAGCTGTTTATGCAATAGCTGATTTAATTTCAGAAGAAGAGCTTCATGTCAACTATGTCATTCCAAATCCGTTTGATCCTAGGGTGGTGCCACATGTAGCATATGCTGTCGCACGTGCTGCAGTAGAAACCGGTGTTTCAAGAAAAAATATCAGCATGTCTGAAATTAAAAACAATCTATTCAGGTTAACAAAAGAGACAAATATATTAAAATAAATATTTTTCTTAAGAAAATATTATGTAGTAAAGGTTATCTACTTAGTTCTTAGCGTATAAAAAATTAAATTATGTATACCTCCCTTTCTGATATTGGTAAAACGCATATATTTATTCCTTGTGAAGTATGAAAATTAACAAAGTCTTAAAAGGAGCGAGTTTAAAAGATGATTGTTCTTCAGGTAGTTTTAGCAATTTTTATTGTAGTAGGGGGATTCATAAAAATTTTCCATATATCTTTTCAGGTAGAACATTGGCAACAATATCAATATTCATTATGGTTTATGTCTATAATTGGTTTGGTTGAAATTGTTGGAGCAATAGGTATAATCGGTGGTATTTGGAATCAATACTTAGCGCTAGGAGCAAATACATTAATAGCAGTTCTCATGGTCGGAGCTATTCATGCTCATATGTTTCGAGCAAAACAATCTATTTTAATGGCAATTCCTGCATTACTTTGTTTCATACTATCTATGGGGATAATTATTTGGAATTTAAATACATTTTCTTAAGCTTAACTATAAATTGTTAAAATAAGTAATTATTAGAGGGATGTGTAAGCTCTATTTAAAATGTTGAATAGTTAAAGATTATTAATTCATAAAAATTATCACCATTTTACTCTCGTTTTTAATAGTTCTATGAATAGAAAGTCTCTTCATTTTTTTTATGCATGCTTGTAAACGAAATACGAAAACATAACTCATTATAGGAAGGAGAATTTTGAAATTCTATTGATAAACCAAGTAATTGTAATAGCCCTTATTTAGAATAATAATTTCAAAATCAATAAAATTTAGAGTAGAAGGAGCAAGAGCAAATTATTATGAATAAACAAATAGGATTCATCGGATGTGGAAACATGGGTATTGCTATGATAGGTGGGATGATAAAAAAAAATATAGTTTCTCCAGATCAAATAATTTGTTCAGATTTAAACGTCATTAATTTAAAAAATGCTAGTAATGAATATGGCATAACTATAACTACTAACAACAATGAAGTCGCTAACAGTGCTGACATTTTAATTTTATCAATCAAACCAGATTTATACTCATCGGTAATTAACCAAATAAAAGATCAAATAAAAAATGATGTAATCGTTGTAACTATTGCTGCAGGAAAAAGTATTAAGAGCACTGAGAATGAATTTGGTAGAAAGTTAAAGGTTGTTAGAGTAATGCCTAATACACCGGCACTTGTTGGAGAAGGAATGTCTGCGTTATGTTTTAATGAAATGGTTACAGAAAAAGATATAAAAGAGGTACTGAACATATTTAATATTTTCGGCCAGACGGAGGTCATAAATGAAAAACTAATGGATGTTGTTACATCTATTAGTGGTTCTTCTCCAGCATATGTGTATATGTTTATAGAAGCCATGGCAGATGCTGCTGTACTTGGTGGTATGCCGAGAAAACAAGCTTATAAATTTGCGGCTCAGGCTGTATTAGGTTCTGCAAAAATGGTATTGGAAACAGGAATACATCCAGGTGAATTGAAGGATATGGTTTGTTCTCCAGGTGGAACGACGATAGAAGCTGTAGTAACGCTAGAAGAAAAAGGTTTAAGAACAGCTATCATTTCAGCTATGAAACGTTGTACGCAAAAATCTATGGAAATGTCTAGTTTAACTAGTAAGTGAGAAGCGAATTTATATAATATTTCAAATCTATTTAATGTAAAAGAAATATTATGAGGCTAGTTAATAACTAAGTAAATTTATATACAACACTAACGAGAAAAACCAACCTTATTTTAAAGGGGATACAGAAAATATGAGTAATTTACTAAAAAAGAAATCCGTTACACAATTGTTAGAGCATAATCAAAGCAAGACTTTAACGAAAACATTAGGAGCATTTGATTTAATTATGTTAGGGATAGGCTCGATAGTTGGAACGGGGGTGCTTGTGTTAACTGGATTAGTAGCAGCAAGAGATGCTGGTCCAGCAGTTATTTTTTCATTTATACTTGCAGCAATTATATGTGGATTTATAGCATTATGTTACGCGGAAATTGCTTCTACACTCCCGGCGTCTGGTAGTGTATATACGTACTCATATGCAACAATTGGTGAGTTTGTTGCTCATCTAGTAGGTTGGTCATTGCTGTTAATATATATCGTGGCAACAGCAGCTGTCGCTGCTGGATGGACAGGCTATTTCCACAATTTAATAAAGGGATTTGGATTAGAGATACCTAAAGCTCTAGTAACGATTCCTTCGCATGGTGGTATTGTGAATCTACCAGCAGTAATTATTACATTGATATTAGCATGGATGTTATCCCGTGGTACGAGGGAAAGCAAACGAATCAATAATACAATGGTATTGATTAAAATTGGAATGATTTTGTTGTTTATTACGGTTGGTATATTCTATGTAAAACCAATGAACTGGATACCAATTGCACCATACGGTTTAAGTGGAGTTTTTACGGGTGGAGCAGCTATTTTATTCGCTTTTACGGGTTTTGATATATTAGCAACTTCAGCAGAAGAAGTAAAAGATCCGAAACGTAATCTTCCAATCGGTATTATTGCATCATTAATCATATGTACAATTATTTATGTTATGGTATGCCTTGTTATGACAGGAATGGTTTCCTATAAAGAATTAAATGTTCCTGAGGCAATGGCGTATGTAATGGAAGTTGTAGGACAAGGAAAAGTCGCTGGTGCAATTGCTGCAGGTGCTGTAATTGGCCTTATGGCTGTTATTTTTTCCAATATGTATGCGGCAACACGAGTATTCTTTGCAATGAGTCGTGATGGATTGTTACCGAAATCATTTGCGAAAGTTAATAAGAAAACTGGAGCACCCACTTTTATAACTGGATTAGCAGGAATAGGGAGCTCTATAATAGCTGGGTTTATTGATTTGAAAGAATTAGTTAATTTAGTTAATATCGGTAGTTTGGTGACATTTGCGTTAGTTTGTCTATCAGTTATTATCCTTCGTAAATCACACCCAAATTTAAAACGTGGATTTATGGTACCTTTTGTACCTGTATTACCATGCGTTGCAATTGTATGCTGTGTGTTTTTAATGCTAAATTTACCGTTAAGGACATGGGTGTACTTTAGTATTTGGATTACTATTGGGGTAGTAGTATATTTCCTTTATTCGATAAAACACAGTAATTTAAATGAGGAAACGATCTCGAAATTACATGATAAAATTGCGAGATAATAACGATCGAAAATTTTATTAATAATCATATTGATAGTTGAGTAACATAGAAGCAGTTTTTTGACATTTAGCAAGAGATAAAATAAGAGATGCTAGGGCAGCTAAGTACTTTTTTAGAAACCTTGCTTGTTTTTTACGATTTAAAACTGCTAAGGAGAGAGAAGTATGAGTGAATTGCATTTTATGAGTATAGAAGAATTGGATAATAAATTGAAAAAATCTGACAGTGGTATTTATTTCATTAAAGACTATAATGACAATATTATTTATGTAGGCAAGGCTTTTAGTATAAAAAGTAGAGTATTAGCTCATTTTAATAGTTATTCCAATATTGAGGAATATGTACATTTATTTAATAAAGTAGCGTATCTCATTGAAGATAGTTTGTTAAAACGCTCATTGTTACAAGTTACTTACATGATTAAATATAAACCCGTATTAAACAAAGAAGTACAAAAAGAATTCCCAGAGTTGTATACTCAATACATTAAGCAGACAAATAAAAAATCTATGTTGTTAGAAATTGATGAAGCTAAAGAAAAAAGGGATGAGTTAAAGAATAAATTAGTAAAATTAGTGGGTGGAAAAACTATGTTTTATGACATAATTTTTCTGTTAAATAATGGATATAACTATCATGTCCTCGCAAAAGTATTGAGCATAGAACTTCAAACTTTAATTATAATAAAAGAACACCGAAATAAATTCCCGATACCACATAATTATAAGAGGACAATAAAACATCAAGATATAATGTATGCTTTATCTGGAAAAAAGAATTTAAGTACTTAAAGGTTAAACACTTAACTTTAAAATAGTAAATTCGTTGCTTTTGTAGCTTTTATTGTTATATTGAAATGCAATGTACATTTGTGTTTCAAATTTAATTGGTGAAATAAGGGGAGGGAAAGGGTTCCTATAAAAATACTGGAATAAATTAGGTTATTCATGCGTAAATAGCATAATTAGGTACATGTTATTTATAAATATTCAAAGATACGAAAGTAATACAAATGAAATTCTTATTTCTGCTACTACAAGTACTATTGAGCAAATGAAGTATGAAATTGCTTTTGAACTAGGAGTCACACTGGGGCCTGATACATCACATCATCTGCAAATGGTTCGAATCGGTGGAGAGATTACAAAACGCTTAGTTCGAATGGCTGAAAAACAGTTAACAGGTCAATACAGATTACACTAAGAAAATAATCCGTATATATACGGATTATTTTTCCTTTAATTTACAAAAAAATAAATTTCGAAATCGAAAAGACCTCTCAGATTCCTTTGTAATAATCTTTTTTAGTTACGTTAATGACATAGGTATCGGAAGATAATTAATTCGATATGAAAGGCGTATAGGCCTTTAAAAGAGTTTTGGTGTTATTTGCAATTTTAATTTCATAATACTTAAGCCGATATAATAAAATGTTTTATGTCTAAATCGATATAAAGGAATAGTTTTTTAGTGATATTTCTTTTTTTATAGAATAAGCAAAACCTGATATTGTAGTAAGAATTGTTTTGAGGTCAATTTACTGTGCATCTTGGTTATTGAAGTTTTTTGTTGATTAACAACTATTGTATTTGGAAATTAATAATAAGTTTATCTCGCTATTTGCCAGGCAGTAAGACCCCCACCTCAAAATTCAGCGGAAGCAAAGAAGTTAGGTGGGGGGCGGGCTGCCCGTAAAAGCCCGATTGGTGTGGGCTAATAATCAGTGGGGATGAACAAAACCCCCACTGATTAAAGTTTCACTTTATGTGATGCGGTAATAAAACTATCTAGTTTGCTATTTTTAGTATTTGTAAAGTCTATATATTTTCCTCTTTTGTGGAAAGTAAAACTAATGTTGCGACCAGTAATATAGTGTCATTTTTTTGAATATTCCATCGTTTCTTCGTGTTTAGTTGAGTACTTGAATTTCCTCCATCTTGTACTTTTCAAAGCATAGTGCTTCAAAAATAGCCGTATCGCTTTCATCTGTTTCCAAATTTACAACTTCTTTATTATCTTTTTCTAAAATTTGGAGGAAAATAGTTTTTCAGTTTCACATGTAAATTAGCAGTATTTATTTTTTGAATTCAATTTGTAGAAAGGATTGAATTGGAACTTTGACTGTTATTTCTTGCGGTGGTACGTATCTCCTGTTACTTCGCTTTATTTTAAATCTTTTTCCAGCTTGGTCCTCGCATTGACTACCACTGTATTTTGTAGTACTTCACTGTTTTCTCAAGTTCAATAATTATATTTTGTAGAATTAAGAAAAGAACTTAGTGTATTTCCTTTACTTATCTACTCTGATATTTAGATGCTAACTACAATTAAATAATATATGATTTTTATAAAAAAGATATAGTAATATTTTGTTGTGAATTGTACTAATTTGATATTTTATAGTATTATTTGTCGTGAATTATATATAACAGAATATATTTTATGGATCTATAAAGGAGAATGTAATGAATACTTCTATCGATATACAACACTTGTGTGATCTTGCACATAAAGCATTTAATGCCCCTGTACATATTTTATCTGCAGACAAAAAAATTTTATATCATTCTACATCTGATAATGTTTGTAGTCCTTTTTATTCTTCAAAAGAAGAACATCTTACTGATATTTATCAAGAAAACGATCCCTTTAACTTGCCACTTTTCCGAAGTAACAACTATCTTGAAAATTTTGTTCTAATTCATATAGAAAATCATGATGATATTAAAGGGACTATCATAATCGGTCCTACTATACATCCAAAAGATTCAGATGATATGATCATAAAATTTCAGAAAGAATTTAAATCAAATGATAACATTCAAGAAAGACTTGCCTATTATCAGTGTTTATCTGAGATTAAAAAAACTACATTAATTGATATGGGAATTTTATTACATTACATGATTTTCAATGAAAAGTTAGATGTAGATATTGTCTTGGAAAAAAATAAAGTACTAGAGGAAATTCCTAATAAAAATGTGAAACCTGATTTATATATTTTAAAACGCCGACAAAACAAACCTAAAACGCACAATATGGCATTAGTAAATGATTTCTTTTCGACTATTAAAGAAGGGAATAAAAAAAAGTTAATACAGTATATGTATGCGGTTTCGCAAGAAGATGTTGAACTTATGCTAATAGAGGATCCGCTCAGGAATCAAAAAAACCTTGGAATTATTGCGATTACCTTAGCCACTCGATATGCAATAGAAGGAAACCTGCCACCAGATATTGCTTTTGCCCATAGTATTTTATATATACAAACCCTAGAACAATTAGATAATGTAGAATCTGTAAAGCGATTGTCAGGGGACGCTTTACGTACCTTTGCAGATCGTGTGAAAGAATACAATGCAAAAAAGTATTCTTACGCGGTTACTACATGTATAAAACATATTAATAAAAATGTTTACGATGGAATATCTCTGAATGAACTTGCTAATCATTTAGAAATTACGCCTACTTATCTGTCTAAACTATTTAAAAAAGAAATGGGAATTACTTTAAGCGAATATATTCAAAGGGAAAGAGTGGAAGAAGCAAAAAAATTATTAACACTCACTACTTATTCGTTATCAGATATCTGTGCGTGGCTTAACTTTAATGACCAAAGTTATTTTATAAGAGTTTTCAAAAAAATCACTAGTATGACTCCTAGGCAGTACCGTGAAAAATATACAGTAATATAAGCTTGTTATCTGCTGTCTTCAATGTAAAGACTTAAACATGGGTATAAGTATCCCAAAAAATGAAAATACACTAACCATTATTTTGCTAAAGAAAACAAAAAGACAGAAGGCTGCAAAGTGTTTCAAGTAAGCTTTGCAGCTTTTTTGTAATTTAAAACCTATGTTTATAACGATGATAAGTTTATAGACTAATATCTTCATACTGAATATTTGTTAATAATGATATTAGGATGTTTTGTGAAAAAATCAACAATATAACATATATTACTAAATATATCTACATTTTATGCAATTATACATAACTAAATAAAGGTAAAAAAGTATAAAAAGACCTATTATATTATTCTATAAGTATTTTTTCTAAAATAAAATTTCTTGGTTGAGCTAAAATAGTTATTTTTAACCGTATACACATTAATTTGTAATCATTACAATTACAGAAATGAAATTTACGGATAACTATATTTATATAATTTTTTTCGGTTCATATTTTTATTTAACAGTAAATTATCGATCGTAATCGACAAAATTTTTCTATTTACGCATTAAAAATTTAATGTTTTAATGAACAACATAACTGGTATGACCAGACAGAAAGGATAGGGTTACGCTAATAGGAATTATAGTGAAGTTGTAAGTAACATTATGTCGTTAATAATTTTATAAATAGTCAATTTATTTACAAGAGGTCAAGAATCAAATTTGTAATAAACCTGTTCTAAGTTTCTGCATAACAAAAGTGAAGTTATTCCGCAATAAAAGTATAAGCGATGTACAGTATAATTTCACCTTTTGTAGTCTAGTAAGGAGCTTGCTGATAAAACTAAGAATAATATTATTAAATTTAAATTAAACAATGTTATGACAAGATTAACTGTAAGCATTGGTTTATTGATTCTCGCAGTTCTGTAAGTTAAACCGCAATTCTAGGGAAGAATTACTCATTTACTATTCATAGGGTGCTTGATTCAAATATAGTTAATAAATTTTTGTTATTTATATTTGAAAAAATAAAGTATCGAAGTGAGAAGTAAGTAAAATCCTTACATCCTATTAGAAGTAAAAAATAACGATATTATCCTATCTGAAAGATTTCTCCTTCTTAATCAGTTTACAAAGAGAGAGGTCGTACAAGTTATATGAATTAAGTTATAAAAACAATGGTAAAGGAGTGTACGGAATGAAAACTAAAATAATTACAGGATTATTAGTCACATCCATTGTAACTGGAGGAAATATTCCTATCAATACTCTCGCAACACCAACCGTTCAAGCGGAAACTCAACAGGAAGGCATGGATATTTCCTCTTCATTACGAAAATTAGGTGCGCAATCTAAATTAATCCAAACGTATATTGATCAATCTTTAATGAGTCCTAATGTACAGTTAGAGGAAGTCACAGCTTTAAATACAAATCAATTCCTAATCAAACAAGATATGAAGGAATGGTCATCGGAACTCTATCCACAGTTAATTCTATTAAATTCAAAAAGTAAAGGATTTGTAACAAAATTTAATAGCTATTACCCGACATTAAAATCGTTTGTAGACAATAAAGAAGATAGAGAAGGGTTTTCGGATAGACTTGAAGTACTTCAAGAAATGGCTATGACGAATCAAGAAAATACGCAACGGCAAATCAATGAATTAACAGATCTTAAATTACAGCTTGATAAAAAATTAAAAGATTTTGATACCAATGTGGCAACTGCTCAAGGCATACTAAGTACAGATGGAACAGGAAAAATAGACCAGTTAAAAAATGAAATATTAAATACCAAAAAAGCAATTCAAAATGATTTACAGCAAATTGCATTAATACCAGGGGCTTTAAATGAACAGGGATTTGCTATATTCAAAGAAGTTTATAGTCTTTCAAAAGAAATTATTGAACCAGCTGCTCAAGCAGGGGTGGCAGCGTATAACAAAGGAAAAGAAATTAACAACTCTATTTTAGAAGCGGAGAAAAAAGCGGCGCAAGAAGCAACAGAGCAAGGTAAAACGGCTCTAGAGATTGAATCAGCAAAAAAAGCAGCTCGTGAAGCAATTGAGAAAAGCAAACAAGGTGAAATAGCAGCCGCAGCCGCAGCCGCAGCAAAAACACAAGAGTATGACCTGATGAAGGTCATTGATACCGAAAAGATTAAGAAAACATTTGGCGTTTTTGCTGAAGTAAATAAATTAACAGCAGAGCAGCGAGCATATTTAGATGATTTAGAGAAACAAAATCAAAAAATATATGATTTAACAACGAAATTATCAATAGCTGATTTACAAAAATCAATGCTTCTTCTTACACAAAATGATTTGCATACGTTTGCAAATCAAGTAGATGTAGAACTTGATCTACTAAAGCGCTATAAAGAAGATTTAAATCTAATAAAAAATAGCATTACAAAATTATCTACTAATGTTGATACAACTAACGAGCAGTCTCAAAAAGATACATTAAGACAATTAAAAAATGTAATAAGTTACCTTGAAGAGCAAGTATATAAATTTTGATATTGCGTTTTTTAGGAATTCATAAAGATTATAAGCATTTAGCGAAAGAAGGAGAATAGTCATGAAAAAAATTCCATTCAAAGTACTAACTTTAGCTACATTAGCAACTGTTATAACTGCTACTACCGGTAACACTATTCATGCATTTGCACAAGAAACGACCGCTCAAGAACAAAAAGTAGGCAATTATGCATTAGGCCCCGAAGGACTGAAGAAAGCATTAGCTGAAACAGGGTCTCATATTCTAGTAATGGATTTATACGCAAAAACAATGATTAAGCAACCAAATGTAAATTTATCTAATATCGATTTAGGCTCAGAGGGGGGAGAGTTGCTCAAAAATATTCACCTTAATCAAGAGCTGTCACGAATCAATGCGAATTACTGGTTAGATACAGCGAAGCCACAGATTCAAAAAACTGCTCGTAATATTGTAAATTACGATGAACAATTTCAAAATTATTACGACACATTAGTAGAAACTGTACAAAAGAAAGATAAGGCAGGTCTAAAAGAGGGTATAAATGATTTAATTACTACAATCAATACAAATTCAAAAGAAGTTACAGATGTGATTAAGATGCTACAAGACTTCAAAGGGAAACTATATCAAAATTCTACAGATTTTAAAAATAATGTTGGTGGTCCAGATGGGAAAGGTGGATTAACTGCAATATTAGCAGGTCAACAGGCAACGATTCCACAACTTCAAGCTGAAATTGAGCAACTTCGTTCTACTCAGAAAAAACATTTTGATGATGTATTAGCATGGTCAATTGGTGGTGGATTGGGAGCAGCTATTTTAGTTATTGCAGCTATTGGAGGAGCGGTCGTTATTGTTGTAACTGGCGGTACAGCAACACCGGCTGTTGTTGGTGGACTCTCGGCTCTTGGTGCAGCTGGTATTGGTTTAGGAACAGCGGCTGGTGTCACAGCATCTAAGCATATGGACTCCTATAATGAAATTTCTAACAAAATCGGAGAATTAAGTATGAAAGCAGATCGTGCTAATCAAGCAGTTCTTTCGCTTACTAACGCGAAAGAAACATTGGCATATTTATATCAGACTGTAGATCAAGCGATATTGTCTCTAACAAATATTCAAAAGCAATGGAATACAATGGGCGCAAATTATACAGATTTACTGGATAATATCGATTCTATGCAAGACCACAAATTCTCTTTAATACCAGATGATTTAAAAGCCGCTAAAGAAAGTTGGAATGATATTCATAAAGATGCAGAATTCATTTCAAAAGATATTGCTTTTAAACAGGAGTAGAACTGAAATATAAAACCTAAATTGGAGGAAAATGAAATGATAAAAAAAATCCCTTATAAATTACTCGCTGTATCGACGCTATTAACTATTACAACTGCTAATGTAGTTTCACCAGTAACAACTTTTGCAAGTGAAATTGAACAAACGAACAATGGAGATACGGCTCTTTCTGCAAATGAAGCGAGAATGAAAGAGACCTTGCAAAAGGCTGGATTATTTGCAAAATCTATGAATGCCTATTCTTATATGTTAATTAAGAATCCTGATGTGAATTTTGAGGGAATTACCATTAATGGATATGTAGATTTACCTGGTAGAATCGTACAAGATCAAAAGAATGCAAGGTCACATGCTGTTACTTGGGATACGAAAGTAAAAAAACAGCTTTTAGATACATTGAATGGTATTGTTGAATACGATACAACATTTGACAATTATTATGAAACAATGGTAGAAGCGATTAATACAGGGGATGGAGAAACTTTAAAAGAAGGGATTACAGATTTGCGAGGTGAAATTCAACAAAATCAAAAGTATGCACAACAACTAATAGAAGAATTAACTAAATTAAGAGACTCTATTGGACATGATGTTAGAGCTTTTGGAAGTAATAAAGAGCTCTTGCAGTCAATTTTAAAAAATCAAGGTGCAGATGTTGATGCCGATCAAAAGCGTCTAGAAGAAGTATTAGGATCAGTAAACTATTATAAACAATTAGAATCTGATGGGTTTAATGTAATGAAGGGTGCTATTTTGGGGCTACCAATAATTGGCGGTATCATAGTGGGAGTAGCAAGGGATAATTTAGGTAAGTTAGAGCCTTTATTAGCAGAATTACGTCAGACCGTGGATTATAAAGTAACCTTAAATCGTGTAGTTGGAGTTGCTTACAGTAATATTAATGAAATGCACAAGGCGCTTGATGATGCTATTAACGCTCTTACTTATATGTCCACGCAGTGGCATGATTTAGATTCTCAATATTCGGGCGTTCTAGGGCATATTGAGAATGCAGCTCAAAAAGCCGATCAAAATAAATTTAAATTCTTAAAACCTAATTTAAATGCAGCGAAAGACAGTTGGAAAACATTACGAACAGATGCTGTTACATTAAAAGAAGGAATAAAGGAATTAAAAGTGGAAACTGTTACTCCACAAAAATAGGGAAATATTAATTCTGTTGTAAAGTGAACTAAAACATAGAAAGTCTATGATTACACTGTTAAACAGAAAAGTAATAATTAATAAATCCTTATATAACAGAAAGGCGGAGTCTCATTAAAGACTTCGCCTTTCAATTATATATAAGTATGATTCGAATAAAAAATAACCTTGTAGTTTAATTGCTTTTTTAAAATTTGCAACAGAATCGGTTAATTTGAAGCAGATTATATACATTTTCTTTAATACTTAATGATTTGAAGGCTGCTAAAGAAAGTTCAAACGATACTGATAAAAGATGTAGAACTCATTTTGAAAGACATCGCTTTTTAATAAGATTAGAACTTGAAACCATACCTTATATAGGAGGAATACGAAATGATGAAAAAAATCCCTCATAAACTACTCGCTGTATCAGCGTTTTTAACTATAACAACTACTTATGCAGTCATACCACTAGAAACTTTTGCAATTGAAATTGAACAAACGAACACTGAAAATATGTCTCTTTCAGCAAATGAAGAACAGATGAAAAAAGCTTTGCAAGATGCTGGTTTATTTGCAAAAGCTATGAATGAATATTCTTATTTGCTAATTAATAATCCAGATGTGAGTTTTGAAGGAATAACTATTAATGGAAATGCAGATTTACCTAGTAAAATTGTACAAGATCAAAAGAATGCAAGAGCACATGCTGTTACATGGAATACACAAGTAAAAAAACAGCTTTTTGATACATTGACAGGCATTATAGAATACAATACAAAATTTGAAAATTATTATGAAACATTAGTAGAGGCGATCAATACTGGAAATGGAGATACTTTAAAAAAAGGGATTACAGATTTACAGGGAGGAATTCAACAAAATCAAAAGTCTGCAAAAGCATTAATAGAAGAATTAATTCAATTAAAAAATGCTATTGGAGAAGATGTTAGAACATTTGGAAGTCATAAAGAGACATTGCAATCGATTTTAAAAAAACAAGGTGCTGATGTGGAGGCGGACCAAAAGCGTCTAGAGGACCTTTTAGGACAAGTAAAATATCAGAAAGACATAGAATCTAAGGGGTTAGACATGGTGAAAATCCCCTTTATTCCAACCTTGATTGCTGGTGGCATAATGATAGGTGATGCAAGAGGTAAGTTAGGTTGGCTAGAACCTGAATTAGCAAAATTGCGTCAGACTGTAGATTATAAAATAACATTGAATCGTGTAGTTGGAGTTGCATTTCATAATATTAGTGATATGCATAGTATGCTTGATAGTGCTATCACTGCTCTTACTTATATGTCTACGCAATGGGAGGATTTAGATTCTCAATATTCGGGTGTACTGGGACATATTGATAAAGCTGATCAAAAAGCTGATCAAAATAAATATAAATTCTTAACCCCTAGCTTGAATGCAGCGAAAAACAGTTGGAAAACATTAAAAACAGATGTTGTCACTTTGCAAGAAGGGATAAAAATTGCAGAGAAAAAAGAACAGGATTTTTTGAATCAGCTTCGTCCATCAAACGTTTTCTACTTTTATAAAAAAATTCATAACGCATACACTTTGGAAATAAAGACTGGAACAAATGCGCCAAATGCGTCTTATAAAGTCATGAATTTAACTAAAAACACTGTTCATAATATGTGGAGTGGAGGGGCTAATACTAACATGTGGGCTGATTGGCTTTCATTCAATCCAAATGATGAATTTGCGGTAGTAGCAGTAGTGGATGGTAAAGAATATGTTGTGTATAAAGACAAAGTACAAAATATAATGAACTGAATCTGAAAGTAACGAAGTAATTGGAGCTGGAGAATAAACTAGACACCAAGTTAATCGAAAAATCTCCTTATATCTTAGAATATTTTGCTCAAGAAAAAGAATTTGTTCAGCGAAAAAAGTAAATATTGAATCAAGGAGTTAGTTGTATTATGTGTATGGTTTTACCGAAAGGTTTCAAGTACATTACCCATACAATTATGTAGTTATCCTGAAGCATCTACAGGTGTTCTTATCGACCTTGAAGAACTACTTAGCTTCCTAAGTGGAGTGATTTTATGCAAAATTAAGTGAACGTTTTTGTACATAGATTAGTTGACATTCATATAGATTTTTTCCATTTTCAAAGATAGTTTTGTTTTTTATGTTATTTTTCAAAAATTACTGCTGAAATTTCTATATTCATGACTCAGTATATAATCATTGTTTGATGAAATGACATACCACGTCCCTTAGAGTTTCATACGTATTACGATAACTTAAAGAAAAAAGATAATAGTAGTCAACGGTTACTATTATCTTTTTTGAACTATTTTTCATTAAAATATCTCATCTGCTGTGTTCCTTATTTACTTTTCCAGATTTTATCCTAGTTTAAAATTTATGCATTTGAACTGTTTATACAATTTGTAGGATTTTTAGCTTTTTTGTCGAATACACTTAATGCAAGGAGGGACATTACATGATTATTAAAGATTATTTCATCAACCTTTCTATTTTTTCTTTATTAGTTAGCGCAGCAATATTTATTCAAGTGTTTACAATTAATTCTAGTCGATATTTCGAAAAGCTCTATGGAGGGATTATTGCAGTTACGTTAATGTTCTTTTCTTTTCCATACATGGGATTTTCCTACGATCTTCGAGTTGTTCCTCTTATTCTATCTTTTATTTACTTTGGTCGTATTGCTGGTTGGATTACGCTAATTAGCATAATATTAATGCGTATCTTTTACACTGGAGGGTATTGGGAACCTCCTGTGATTGCTTATTTAGGTATGGGGATTCTATTTTCTACTTTTAAAACTTATTTTAAAAAACTACATCCTTTTAAAAGTGCATCGTTATATTTTTCTGTTTTTATTGGAATAAAGTGGTTAGTTGGCGTATTATTTAATACTACATTACTTTACACAGGAGGCCTATTATATATAGCGTTAGGACTTTTAATTGGGCTATTTCTTATGGAAGCCTACCAGAGATTGTATTATTTAACACAGGACTTATCTAAAATGAATCGAGAATTAAAAAAATCGAAGCAAGAACTTGCAGATACCGTACATGAGCTTCAAGGAGGAATTTTTAAATTCAAAAAAGTGGATAAGCACTTTATACACACTTTATGTGATGGACAGTTTTATTATCAAAACGGATTTTATTCTGAACAGGTGGTAGGAAAAAGCTTACGTACTATTGATGCTTCTATTGTTCCTCCACATTTAGTTCCACAATTGATGAAGTACTATCTTCAGGCATGGGAAGGAAAAGAAATTATATTTGAATTACCTTGGCCAAATGATAAAACTATTATTCTTATTGCGCTTAGGCCGATTAAACGAAATGGACAAGTTATTGAAGTTGTTGGTTCTACAGTTGATATAACCGAAAGGAAAAAGGTAGAATCAGAATTAAGCGCTACCAAAGAATTATTGGAATCATTTATAAAGCACAATCTAGATGCTATTACCATTTCTGATCGAGAAGGGCATATTTTACAAGCCAATAAAGCTTATGAAAAGATATTTGGGTGGTCATCACAAGAAATCATAGGTAAGAGATTACCTTGTGTACCAGATTTTTTAATGGAAGAATCACTTGAAAATATTCAGAAAATTCTAACATGAGAATCGGTGGTTACTAGATTAGAAACTGTTAGACAACGGAGCGATGGGAGTCTTCTTGATATCAGTCTGACAGTTTCTCCTATACTAGATGTAAGAGGAAATGTGATAGCTTTATCAGCAATATGTAGAGACATCTCTGAAAGAAAACAAGCAGAAAGAGAACGGCATCGATTACACCAGCAATTAAGAGATAGTGAAATGAAGTACCGTGCACTAATCGAACAAGCAACTGATGCGGTATATGTAGTAGAGCTGAATGAAGATAATGCTCCAAGTCGATTTATTGAGGTAAACCCTGTTGGGTGTAGAAGATTTGGATATAGTAGAGAAGAGTTGCTCTCATTATCATTTTCAAATATAGTACCACAAGATTCTCAAATAATCGTAAGGTTATTAGAAAAAATTAAAAAGGGACAAACTTCCTTCACTTTGCAAGATGAGTATGTTTTTCCAACAGGAAAAGTAATAACAACTGAGTTTAGTGTTCGTGTTTTTAACTTAAATGGTAAAAAAGTTTTTCTAAGTATTTCTCGTGATATCACTGAACGGCTAAAAACAGAAGAATTATTACGAAAATCTGAAAAACTTGCTGTTGTAGGACAATTAGCGACTGTAATGGCTCATGAGATTAATAATCCATTAACTGCAATGAAAGGGTTCATGCAATTACTAAAATCAACGGAAAATGAGAATAATCAGGGTTATATTAATATAGTATCATCAGAGATTGAGCGTATAGAGAGCATAACAACTGAATTTATGGCGGTAGCCAAACCACAAGTAGTAAAAATGCAACCTAATAACATTAGTGTGCTAATGGATCAAGTTTTAATGCTACTACAACCTCAAGCAATGATGCATAATATAAAATTTAGAATCGATCTTAACCCTGGTATTCCATTGATTTCATGTGAAGGAAATCAATTAAAACAAGTATTTGTTAATATATTAAAAAATGCAATTGAATCTATGCCGATGGGAGGGGAAATTCTGATTCAAATAAATATACTTGATAATAATCAAGTAAGCATTCGTTTTATCGATCAAGGGTGTGGGATTCCAAAAGAACGTATACCATACCTCGGAGAACCTTTTTATAGTATTAAAGAAGAGGGGATTGGCTTAGGATTAATGATCTGTTATAAAATCATTGAAACACATCAGGGAAAGATATTTATTAAGAGTGAAATGAATAAGGGGACTACAGTTGAAGTCACTCTCCCTATTTGTACACTTCAAAATTAAGATATTCTCTTACTGAAATTTTCTAAGAAACCATACAGAATGTAATGCCAATGTTACTTAATGAAATAATAAAGAGAAGAACACTGGTAAATGTACCCTATAGAATAGACACTTGAAAAAGCCTGTTATAAAAACATCCTTTCTTTAGAACCAAAAGAAAGGATGTTTTTAATATTGTAATTTTTCTTGGAGACATTTCAAATTTTTACTTGTAATACATTTTTTAACTAATTTTGGTTAAGTTAGTTAAAAAGGCATTGTTTTTAAGGAGCATATTGACATATAAATATCCCTCATTTTTAAAATAGAAATTTCTAAAAACTATATATAGGTTCTTTTTGAAAGGAAGGGTATTATCAATTGAAACCACATGAAAAAGTACCTGTTAACTCTATAAAATCTTTGCAGGAATTAATGCAATTACTAAAAAAATCTAAAGATTTTATAACGTTGGAGATCGCTTCAAACAAATCCTCTATAGTCATTTCATATTTTAGAACCTTAATCGATGTAAATATATTTCATGAAGAGGTTTTAACTTATATAAAAGAGAAGAGCTTCGATTCATTACAAGATATTCGGTCTGTCTTACCCTTTGAAAATTCAAAAATAACAAATCAAATGGAAGATATTCAGGATAGTATTTTAAACGGCTATATACTTATTCAGTTCGATACAGATAAATTAAATGGCTTGTTAATCAATGTGGCAAAGAAAGAAAAAAGAGATATTACAAAAGCTGAAATTGAATACAATATCGTGGGTCCACAAATCGCGTTTGTTGAAGATTTAGATGTAAACTTAAATTTAGTACGTAGAAAGCTTCCAACACCTTATTTACAAATGAAGGAATTGAAAGTAGGCTCTCTATCTAACACAACCGTTGCGATTGTATATATTGAGGGAATTGTAAATGATCAAAATCTACAAGAAATTATAAAAAGGGTGAGTCTAATAAAAACAGACCACGTTTTGGATAGCACGTATTTGATGCAGTTAATTGCAGACAACCCGAATTCTATATTTCCTCAATTTTTGAATACAGAACGACCAGACCGTGTAGCAGCTGTATTGGCAGAAGGGAAAATTGCACTTTTTGTAGATGGCTCACCTTATGCAATCACTCTTCCAACAACATTAATTGACTTTTTTTCTACGACAGAAGATTACACCATGCCTTGGATTATTGCCTCTTTTTTTCGTCTATTAAGGCTTTTTGCTTTTATGTTTTCTGTCTTAACGACTCCATTATATGTTGCAATCTTAACATATCATTACGAGCTTATTCCAAAAGAACTTCTTGAAACGTTAATCATATCGAGAAGTAAAGTACCTTTTCCTCCATTAATTGAAGCGCTTTTTTTAGAAATAACGATTGAATTACTGAGAGAAGCGGGGGCACGTTTACCAACTAAAGTGGGTCTAACTGTCGGTATAGTAGGTGGTATTGTAATTGGACAGGCATCTGTAGAGGCAAGCCTTACAAGTAATGTACTTATTATTATTGTTGCACTTTCAGCGCTTAGCTCATTTACAGCACCAATATATCGAATTGGTAATACAATTCGAGTAATTCGTTTTCCTTTTATAATATCTGCACACCTGTTGGGTTTATTAGGAATTGTTTTAACAAGCTCTTTGCTTTTAGCACGTTTATTACGTACAGAATCATTAAGACGTCCTTATTTGTTTCCTTTTTATCCTACACGCCCTACAGATTGGAAAGACAGCATTATCCGTTTGCCGATCTCAGCGATGTTTCGACGTCCTATTTTTTCAAGATCTAAACAGCGTTTTCGTTTTAATCCAGAAGAGGTAGAGAAAAATAAAATTAAATCACGAAATGATTTTGATGATTGAAATTAACAGGGAGGAGCATTATGAAACAGATCCCAATTGAGTATCAAGTCTCTCCATATATGGTGTTTTTTTTAATTATTACTATACAGATGGGGGTTGGTATGCTTGGTTTTGAAAGGATTAGTGCAAAATTAGTTGGAAATGATGCGTGGATTAGCACGCTGCTTTTTGGAATATCTGTTAATCTTATGATTTGGATTATATATCAGATTTTAAATCAGGGTAATGGAGATATCATTGCAATCAATCAAGACGTACTTGGAAAATGGATTGGTGGATTGTTCAACTTCATTTTTTTATCCTATATTGTATTGTTAGGTGCAACAACACTACATACTTATATCGAAGTAGTACATGTTTGGATGTTTCCTTCCATTTCATCTTGGATTATAGCCGGGGCTTTTTTGGGTCTATGTTATTACATTGTGACTGGAGGATTTCGTGTAGTTGCCGGAATTGGCTTCTTTGGAATCGTTATCCCAAGCATTCTAATCTTCACATTTTTTTATCCTTTGCAGTATGCAGATTTTCAGAATTTATTTCCAATTGCACAGCATTCATTCCTAGAAATCATGAAAGGAATGAAAGGAAATATGTTTAGTTTTTTTGGATTTGAAATGTTATTGTTGTACTACCCATTTATTAAAAAGGCAAGAACCTCTCAAAAATATGCGCACTATGCAAATTTAGTAACGACTATTGTCTACACATACCTTATGATTTTAACTCTTGCGTTTTTTAGTGAAAAACAACTAGCGAGCGCGATATGGGCATATTTAAGCATGATTAAAATTATACAATTTCCCTTTATAGAGCGGTTTGAATACATTATTGTTTCTGTTTGGGCTTTTTTTATATTACCTAACGTTTCCTTTACATTATGGGGAGTAAGTCGTGGTATAAAAGAGGCACTGGGAATAAAGCAAAAATATGTTTTGCCAGTTATCATCCTGTTCATCTTTGTTTTATCATTTTTCTTGAATAACCGTAATAAAATTAACTTATTAAATACTTGGACAGGTCAAATTGGCTTTGTATATATATATGTATACCTACCTATATTATGGCTAATTCAAACCGCCAAAATAAAGTTAAGGAGATAAACATGAAGCGATGGATACTTTTCCTTATAGTAAGTGTCTTCTTAATAGGTTGTGCTAAAACGAAAATTGTGGATGACATTGACTTAGTTCAAGTTGCGGCATATGATACCGAAGCAAAAGGTAAGCTAAAAGGAACCTTTGCGATTTCAGCTTATAAAGGAGGCGGGGAAGGTGAAACGAAAATCTATTCAGCATCAGGCCAGACTGGTAGAGAAGTTCTTGCAAGAGCATCCGAAAAGTCTTCTGGACCTCTAGAGTTGGGGCAATTGCGTGTTATTATATTTAATGAAAAAATAATTGATAAGGGAATGCAGGAAATTTTAGAGACTTTGAACCGAAATCCTAGTGTAGGAAATGCAATTTATTTAGCAATTACAAATGTAAAAGGGGAATCACTATTAAAGGGGAATTATTCTGAAGAAAAAGAAATTGCTTCCTATCTATCCTCTTTACTGGAGCAAAATATGGATAATGGAACGCAGCCAAAAACAAATTTTTTTATGTTTTTAAACCAACTTAATGATGATGCGAGAGATTCATATTTACCGATAATATCTAAAAAAGGTAATGTGTTGGAGTTAGATGGAATAGCACTTTTTAAAAGATGTAAAATGGTTGATAAAGTAAACCCTAAAGATTTATTTGTATTTAAATTGTTGACAGATAATTTTAAACAAGGTACATACCAATTCAAACTACCTGGTTCCTCAAATACTTACGCCACGATAGAGAATATAAAAGCTAGAACAAAATATAAGATGGAGGGGAATAGTAAGCATCCATTCGTAAATGCTCATATTCAAGTTAAAGCTGAAATTCAAGAATTTACAAAAACAAAAAATCTAGATAATCCTAAAGAAATAAAAAAATTAGAAAAAATTATGGAAAAAGAAATAGAAAAAAAAGCAACTACATTGATAAAGAGATTTATTAAAAAAGACACAGATCCTATAGGACTTAGAAAGCTTGGTAGAACTCACGTAAGAAAATGGAACAGTCAAGAATGGGAAGAATCCTATAAACATTTACGTTTTCGTGTAACAGCTGATGTAAAAGTAACCCAATCTGGTGTTACAGAATAAATCAAATAAGATATGGTAAATTTCAACAAAAAAATATAGTCTCGCAGGAGATTAGGGAGAAGAGAAACGATTAACAAAGAATTTCATAAATAGTAAGATGTTTTGTTAATCGTTTTTATACCTGTAGCTTTATCACTTATAGTAATCATAATTATAATAAAAGAACACCGAAACAAATTCCCGATACCACATAATTATAAGAGGACAATAAAGCATCAAGATATAATGTATGCTTTGTCTGGAAAAAAGAATTTAAGTACTTCAAGGTTAAACACTTAACTTTAAAATAGTAAATTCGTTGCTTGTAGCACTTCAACTAGACTGTGCCCCCGAAAGTTAGAAAGGTCGGTTTATTAAGTAGCCTCTAGGGAATGAGCCTAGTACAATACTGGATTCATTTCCTTTTATTTTTCCTTGATTCTTTCATGATTATAGTATTTTATATACTTTGCTAATTCTTGTTTAAATTCTGTTATACTTTCAAATTCTTTCGATACAGAAATAGACATACAAAAACGCCATTCTTTCTTATAAATTTACAGAAAGAATGGCGTATTCTTCAAAAGTGAGTTCCTTTATTGAAAAGTTTTAGTTCTATATGACAGATAAAAGGGCAAGCAACGCTAAAATAGCGAGAAATCCTTGTTTCATGATAATTGATTTATTGGATGTGAAACCTCCGGAAATAGCTGCTACCACTACACAAATGATGAAAAATAATTGAATCATATAACCAATGGGATTGTTTCCAAGTATAAGTCCCCGAGTGAGGCCAGCTGCTAAGAATTCATTATATAAACCGTTTGCAAATTAATTGTCTAAGTATTTCTAAGTTTAAAGAGTACAGTGTCTTCGTTTTTTATTGAATCAACTTTTACATGTTGGTTCAATATTTTCTATTCTCTTGGAACTTAGTTCTCGTTTACTTCTCACAAAAGCAATAAAATCTATTATCTCTTCTGTTGACAGTGCTTCTCCATCTATTAAAAGTGTTGGATCTGGATCGTTTAGGAGTCTTGTAATATCAATTACATCTTTGTTTTGATGTGAATGTTCAATTCGGCCTAATATATAATCTACAGATGTATCAAATAAATCGGCTATTTTTGATAAAGATTGTAATGAAGGTAATCTATAACCATTTTCATACCCGGCATAGGTGCTTTTCGCAATCCCAAGTCGATCTGCTGTCTCTTGTAAGGACCATTTTTGATTTTTTCTTAATTTAGATAAACGTTCCAGCATTCGTCTCATACCCCATCTAATTTTATTAAATTAATTATAACATAGAAAAAGAATCAAGAATAGAAAAAAAGTACGCGTATTGAATACAAAATCTTGATTAATTCAAATTAAGTTCTATAATGATAAATATAAATACGCATTACGCGAACGATATATCGTTGTTTATTTTATGGAGGGGTTGTGTATGAAGAAAATTTTATTACTTGCAACTGGTGGGACAATTGCATCTGTGGAGGGGAATGAGGGGCTTGTTCCAGGATTGTCCGCTGAGGAATTATTGAATTATTTTTCGAAGTCTTCTCGAAACTTAGAAATAGATTGCAAAATCTTAATGAATATTGATAGTACCAATATGCAACCTGAGCACTGGAAAGAAATAGCTAATGCTGTTTTTAATCACTATGATGACTATGACGGGTTTGTGATTACACATGGAACGGATACGTTAGCTTATACATCTTCTGCGTTATCTTATATGCTGCAAGGTTTAAGAAAACCAGTTGTTTTAACAGGTTCACAAGTACCTATTAGTTTTAAAAAGACAGACGCAAAGAAAAATGTAGCTGATGCTCTTAGGTTTGCCTGTGAGGATGTTGGCGGTGTGTTTATTGTTTTTGATAGTAGGGTGATTATTGGGACGAGAGCAGTTAAAATGCGAACAAAAAGTTATGATGCATTTGAAAGTGTGAATTATCCATATGTTGCTGAGGTAAATGAAGATGAAGTGAAATATCATTGGAAGCCAACTTCCTCACATAGTGAACTTTCAATAAATACTAATTTATGTACGGATGTTTTTCTTATGAAATTGTATCCAGGTACAAAGCCTGAGGTATTTGATTGTTTAAAAGATTTGTATAAAGGGATTATTATTGAAAGTTTTGGAAACGGTGGATTACCTTTTGAAGGAAGGAACTTGCTTTCGAAAATTCAAGAGTTGACTGAAATGGGGATTGCTGTAGTGATTACTACTCAATGCCTGGAAGAAGGAGAAGACATACTTCTCTATGAAGTAGGACGGAAAGTGGCGCAACATCAAGTAATATTGTCTGGAGATATGAATACGGAAGCCATCATAGCAAAATTGATGTGGGCGCTTGGGAAAACTAATAAATTAGAAGAGATTAAAAAAATTATTGAAGAGCCTTTAGCCTACGATTTAACAATAAAATCTGATAAGGATTGGTAATGACTTCATATGATTTATTTAGGTTTTACATTTAATATGGGGGAGAAATTAAAATGGCAATGACAAACAAGAACGTGCGAGTGGAGAATGATTTTTTGGGAGGAAAGGAATTACCTATTGAGGCATATTACGGAATTCAGACTTTACGCGCTGTTGAAAATTTCCCGATTACAGGGTATAAAATTCATGAAAGTTTAATTAGAGCGTTCGCAATTGTAAAAAAAGCAGCAGCGCTTGCGAATACAGATGTAGGAAGATTGGAATTGAACAAGGGCGGTGTGATCGCA
>NZ_QPET01000008.1:0-101365 GCF_008368855.1 Bacillus sp. TE8-1
TTATGAGGTTATTTGTTTTTGCTGTAAAAGTGTATTTCGAGTAAATGAAGGAACTGAAAAATATAAGCAGTTCAAGGAAAATCCAAAAGGGAAATATTGCTGTGACGAATGCAGTCATAAAATAAGACTTGAAGCAATTAAAAATTTTTTTAGATAGGGGTACTATCTACTTTTTATTTTTGCTAGTTTATAATGTCTAAAATAATTCATCTTAAAATGATTAAATTTTTTTATAAATATTGTTTATATATTCATAAAGGAAAACTCCATTTTAATCAATCTTTTGACAAAATGGAGTTTTTTATTTGTTGTTAAATAAGGATCGAAGGATATTTTTTAATCAATCTTTATTTTAAAGCTATACCGAATCCTTAAGTTGATGGATGTGTGGCGGTACCCCATCACCATCAAGCTAAGAAAATAGAACTACCCCCAGAACAAGATTTTGTGCTAATTTGTAATAAAAAAGTTCGTTTTTTCGTTTTGGGAATACCTTAAAATTTTAAGTTGATGGGCATGGGATCCAGCCCACGTTTTAACGAAAATATACGCTAAGCGAATCCCAACATAAAGCGAGCCGAATTTTCTACTCTTAAGAAAAATTTTGGTTCGTTTTATGGTTTTATGACAAGTTGTTTACTGAACAATAAAGTTCTTTATTGGAACAGGCTACTTTCTTCAACAATCGGGCCAGATTGTTGAAGAAGAAATATAATAAAAATGCTTTTGATTGTTTTATTAAACGAATTAAACCGCAAAAAACAAGAAGAATTCCCCCCTTTTTACTAGTACACTAAATACTATAAAAGGGGGGAGATCATGAACAATAAAGCCATTGGATTATTTCAAGGAATTGCGTTATACATTTCAGCTATTCTAGGATCAGGTGTCCTTTTTTTATCGGGGGTAACGGCCTCAATAGCGGGCCCTGCATCTATTGTATCCTGGTTTATCGTTATTATAATTAGTTTTCCGCTTGCTTATTCCTTTGCTAGTTTGGCACGGATATATCCTGATTCCGGTGGAGCAGCAACCTTTGTTAGAAATTCTTTTGGATATCATCTTGGCAATATCGTTGGGTGGTTTTACTTTGTAACAGCAGCAGTTGGTCAAACGATTGTATCTTTAACTGGTGCATTTTACGTCAGTCAGGCATTTGGATTTTCGCATTTTGAAACAATTGTAATTGCCGTCTTTATTTTGGTAATTGCAGGTGTTTCCAATTATTACGGCGTAAATGTTAGTGGTAAAGTTGCATTGATTTTAAGTTCTTTATTACTGATTCTTTTAGCGTCAGCTATATTTGTGGCGTTTCCAAGAATACAATGGGGAAATTTTAATCCCTTTGTTCCAAATGGATGGTTTTCTGTCGGGAACGCTATAACGGTTATCTTTTGGTCATTTTTCGGTTGGGAGGCGATTTGTAATCTGGCTGAGCACTTTAAAAGGCCAGAAAAAGATATTGTCAAAGGAGCAGTTATTAGTGCAGTTGTCATTGGATTATTATTTTTAGCGCTAAGCCTTGTCACTATTGGAACGGCCACGTATGGCAGTCAAGAAAGCAACCTGTCACCTATTGGTGTTATAATGGGAGATACAGTAGGTGGAGGTGCCAAAGTCGTTACAGCTGTTTTAGCTTTAATTATTTGTACAGGGACAGCGAATGCTTTTGTAGCCAGCCTAACGCAATTAGGATATTCATTAAGCAGAGATGGTGCTTTTCCAAAATTTTTCTCAAGGTTGCATGCAACTACTCAAATTCCAAGACAGATGGTATTGTTTGTTATCTGTTTTTCGGTAGCAGGTGTATTAGTGACAGAAGCTTTGTCACTAACGTTTGATGATATTTTGTTTATACCGACTTCTCTTGGGATTCTAGTTTATGTTCTTTCAATGGCAGCAGGCGTTAAATTATTTAGGAAGAACACACCAGCATGGTGGGCATCGTTAATCTCTTTCATTTTATGTTTGCTGGTGATTCCATTTTTTCAATTATATATATTTGTCCCGTTAATTGTCGTGGCTATATATGCGATTTATATGATTTTGAGTAATAAGATTTTCGCCTACAAGGGGGGATTAAAATCTAATGAAGGATCAAAATAACCTTTCCAGAGATACCATGTGGAAAGCAACAGTATCATGTGATTCAGCGTATGACGGGATATTCTTTTACGCAGTCAAAACAACTGGGATTTTTTGCCGGCCTTCTTGCAAGTCTAAGGTTCCTAATTTTGAAAATGTATCCTTTTTTTCAAATGCGCACGAAGCTCAAAGGGCAGGCTATCGCCCATGCAAAAGATGCCGATCAGATCTAAATATAAAAATATACGACCCGTTCGAATGCGTTTTGGAAGATACTATGCGATTGATAAAA
This sequence comes from Bacillus sp. TE8-1, assembly GCF_008368855.1. Classification (NCBI taxonomy): domain Bacteria; kingdom Bacillati; phylum Bacillota; class Bacilli; order Caryophanales; family Bacillaceae; genus Bacillus; species Bacillus sp. TE8-1. Next base: position 2,378 of record NZ_QPET01000008.1, read on the forward strand.
AATAATTATGTTCAAAACATGTCTTTAAATGAAATTGCATCAAGGGTAGGAGTTAGTCGTTTTCATTTAAATCGGATTTTCAAAGAAAGAACAGGGTATACTCCTCGAATATATTTAGAAAGGATCAGAGTTAAGAAAGCAAAGGAACTTCTCTTGACAACGGTCTTTAATAGTACAGAGATTGGTTATCAAACAGGCTATCAAAGTGTATCTAGCTTTTATAATGCATTTAAAAGAAATACAGGATTTTCACCGAGTCAATTCCGTGCTTTCCATAGTGGAAATACCGAAAACCAAGAACTTGACTGAATTCACGTTCTTTAACAAAAGATAGCATGAATTAACAAGAGTGCTTTGTACTCATCGTATTTTTCGATAAATCATTACTGATTGATTAAAAGTAAACAACTTTGTATTGAACAATAATAAGCCATTTTTTCTCTGTTATAGAATTGTAAGCTTTTTAATTCAATCCTCAACAAACAGGCAAGATTATTGAACAAGTTTTATGAACTTTAGTGGTAGCATCATTAGTGAAATACTTTATAACAACTAATTAAGGAAGGATAGAATATGAGAAATAACTTTCAAATCGTTGCGTTGCAAGAGAAGGAGTTTAATAACCTATTTCTAATGAATGAAGAAGTATTAAAAAGTATCGGGGCAGTCAAAATAATAGCAAATAAAAACCCTGGATATCCTTGCAGGATAAGTTTGAAGGATGCAGAGGTAGGAGAAGAGGTAATTTTACTGAATTACCAATATCATAGTGTTAATTCGCCTTATAAAGCAAGTGGTCCTATATTTATACGAAAGGGAGCAACTACTGCTAAGCTAGATGTAAATGAAATTCCGCATATGTTACATCATAGGTATCTATCTGTACGCGGCTACAATGCTGACTCAATGATTGTAGAAGCAAGGGTTACAGAAGGTGTAAATTTAAGAGAAAATATAGATGAAATTTTTGATAATAAAGAAGTAGAATATATTCACATTCTTAATGCTAAACCAGGATGCTATAACTGCCTTGTTAATAGAGTGTGAAAAAATTAAAAATGCAAACTTCTATTATCCTATAAGGGGTACCACCAATCGCTATCAAGATAATTCAACAAAACCCTCCCTAAAATGAAAAAAAATACGCTATTCTTTTTGTAGAATCATAGGAAAGGATGGCGCTTTTGAATGTCTATTTCTGTATCTGATGAATTACAACTATTTGCTCAAGAGATTCAAAGTTTTTTATCTCCAAATATCTTACGGGATCTTGCTAGAGATGTTGGTTTCGTAAAACGAACCAGTAAATACCAAGCAAAAGATTTAGTCGCTTTATGTATATGGATAAGTCAAAATATCGCTACAACCTCTTTAGCGCAGCTATCTAGCTGTTTAGAAGCATCCACAGAAGGACTGTATCAAAGGTTTAATAAATCAGCCGTTCAGTTTTTACAACATATATTGACTAACCTTCTAAATAAAAAATTAACTTCATCTATACCACTTTCTTCTCCATACACCTCTATTTTCAAGCGTATTCGCATTTTAGATTCCACTGCATTTCAGCTTTCAGATATATTTTCAACCATTTATCCTGGGGCTGGAGGGTGTAGCTATACTGCTGGGATGAAAAATCAACTTGAATATGACCTATTAAGCGGCCTAATTCAAAAAATGAAACCCGATAGGGTTTATTTCGCATGCAAACCTTTAACTTCTCTAAGTCTGGCTTTTAGAAAAAAGAAATAATCACTACTATACTTGACATTGTATAATCTTAGCTTGATAGCAATGTGATCACGCCCTTTTTTAGAGTCAAACTATCAGTATATCCAAGATTAGGAGATTACTTGCAAGAGTCTTGGAAGTATTGCAACCGTGCTGTGTTATAATTCTAAAGTACTAACATTTCATGTAGGACTTATAGATGTCGGGTTGTCATATGAAATGTAAAATCAATCCGTTATTTTGAGGTTCAGGCTACCATTATTCAAACTATCATTCACACTAAAAGAAGTACAAGGAGGAAGGTATATCTATTAAAATAGTGAGGTATACCAAATTAGAAATGAATATTAAATTTAATAAAAAAGTAGTAGCATTCACGGCAGGATTAACGGTATTATCTTCACCATTGGTATCGTTTGCAGAGGAACAACAATTAGTAAACAATAAGCAATCTACAAACGTTCAGGAACAAAGTAAAACCACATCAGATGAACAGGCTTTAAAAAGTATTGAAGCTAGTTTTAAAGAGGTAGACGGACGTGGTGGAGGCACTGTCGACAATAAGAAAGTAGATAGTCTTCAACGTTCAGAAGGTATTCATGAAGAAACAGGTACACTAACTGTTCCTAACAATTCAAACAGAACAAAACGTAGTTTGTCTCCCATATCACCTAGCACCTCTAGTACAATAAATGGTGTTCCATTCACTGAATGGATTGTACCAGCAGGTAACGATAATATTCGTCCTCAAAACTATATGAGTCCAAAGTACATTACAATTCATGAGACTGATAATACAAGTGTAGGAGCAGGCGCTAGAAACCACGCCCAATACCTTTATAACCAAGCAGTAGGCAACACAGACCGAGCTGCATCGTGGCATTTTACAGTAGACGATAAAGAGATTTATCAACACCTACCATTAAACGAGAACGGATGGCATGCAGGAGACGGTGATGGTCCAGGTAATAGAGAATCCATTGCAATTGAAATCGCAGTTAATAGTGACGGAAACTACAGTAAAGCAGTAGATAACGCTAAGAAACTTGTAGCTTATTTAATGAAAGAAACTGGTGTACCGTTAAATAACATTGTAAAACACCAAAAATGGAGCGGTAAAATCTGCCCTGCTAACATGATTAATAATGGGCAATGGGATGTATTCGTAAATAGCGTTGAGGGGTATTATAATAATCTTTATCAACCAAAGGATGACATTACAGGAGGGTGGTATGAAGAAGCTATTCGAGAGTTAAATAGAAGAGGTATTATGATAGGGGAAGGAAACGGAGTTTTCGCACCCAATAGAGCGATAACAAGAGCCGAATTTGCTCAATTAATCTCTAACTCTCTAAACCTGCCAGCTGGAGATGCTTCATTTAAAGACCTAAACGATGCAAATTCAACTTTACGGGATGGTATTAAACGTACTGCAAGTGCAGGTATCATTCAAGGTAGAGGAGATGGTTATTTTGACCCAAACACACCTATTACAAGAGAAGAATCAGCAATTATTGTAAACAAGGCTTTACAGTATAAAGGTATATGGGGACCAGTTGTAAACCTACCATTCTCAGATAAAGACCAAATTATATATAAAGAAGACGTACAAAGACTGTATGGCCTAGGTATTGTAAGAGGTAAGGGTGACAATCAATACGACCCTAAAGGAACAACAACTCGTGGTGAAACAGCAACATTCATTCTAAATATGCTACAAGTAATTGAAAATGGTAGTGTAGAAAAGGTAATTGGAACGGCTCAAATTAATGGTATTGGGGTAAATGTTCGAAGCGGATCAGGTACAAACTATTCTATTGTTAGAAAGACAAGTAAAGGCGAAAAAGTTACAGTATATGAAGAAAAGAATGGTTGGCTAAGAATTGGAACAGGTCAGTGGATTTATTATGACTCTAGTTATATCGACTATAGCAGATTATAAAAGACTAAATAGTTAAAAGAACAAGTCATATTTGAATATATAACTTACTCTCAGGTTGTGAAGAAGACTTTCTCCACAACCTGTTTTTGTGTCTGCCCCCTCTTTACCTACCAATATTGATAAAAAGAGGAAAAGGAGAGATTCATTATGATGGGGGCATCGAAAAATCACCGTGATCGGCGTGTATAAAATTTAATTTACCTTATGTTTTTACGTATGACTTAAGCAGGTTCTTTTGAAAATAAGGGAAAGATCATTTAATGTGCTTCCCCGGAATATTGATGCCTCGTTTTCTGAAAAACAAAACATTTAATTATAATAATAATCGGATTGTTTAATACAATGTATTAATCCTAACAGAAGGGAAGATTAGCCATGCAATTAGTTTGTTTTAAAGTAGTAAATGGACAATACTTTTTAGTTGTAGAAGGTATCGAGATTCCTGCGCCAATTCCAGCGTTTGCTGCAGCTTTATTAATTGGTTTAGGAGCAATCCCGCTTTGTTCTTAATTTAAGGAATTCCAAACAGCTCTATCTTTCAATCGATAAATCCTTAAGTATATGAATGCTTGAGGGTTTTTTTATAATAAAAAAAGAAAAGACGCCATAAGGCGTCCCCACAAATAGGTAGATAAGACTTTAGTTTTCCAATCTAAAGAAACTTTGTATCAGCTCTTTGAAAGTATATCATAATATCTGATTGATTTATTATGCATTATTACATACTTCTCTCAAACCCTCTAGTTTCTATTTGATAAAATAGAATCCTAATATTACTAAAAATTAAATAAATATTTCTAAAAACCCTAAATATTTATAAGGGTAATAAAAGTGATACATTTAAGGTGCAAATTATAAAAAATATTAAAGGGGGAATAAAGCAGTATTAAAAAAACTATTATAAGCGGTGGGCATTTATAGAGGTTATATGAACTTGAATTTTGTTAAAAAGATACTCATTTAAATGTACTTTTTCTGACTTGGACTAACGTGATTTTAATAATATGAATGTTGGAGGCAGATCCCCAATAGGGCATAATGAAACAAAATACCAACAGCGCTTTAGGTATTCTATCATGCAATAAAATCTTATTATTTAAATGAATTGTTTTACTGAATTCAAAGGATTGAAAAGCGTATTTAAAATTGTAATACCTTTGCAGAGATAATAAAGGTATTTAATTAAAGCACCTGTTGGTTAAAGTGAGTTTTTCAACAGATTACTATTTTAGGGTGAACTCTGTAATGTAATGATACCGGTGCTATCAGATACTACAATTCTATTGATCACGTTAATTATTTCTCACTTGTAATAGCGGGGGATGTAGTGTTTTGAAATGTATCTGTTTTTGTTTCCCTATATGAACTATTATATCACCGGGCTCTTTATTAAAATAATGAAGAATCATCATTTGTTTATTCTGATTTCTGAAAAAGTTTTAATAGATTCATGTTGAACAAACATACTTTTTAGAAAGAGGGGAGATTATTGATGGATAATCAATTACTATATCAACAGCAAAAAAGAGAAAAGGCACTTGTGATTGGAGCTGGTATTGCAGGATTGCTTACTGCACGCGTGCTTTCCAGTCATTTTGAGAAAGTGATAGTTGTTGAAAAAGATGAGTTACCTCAAAAACCATCTGAACGTCCAGGTACACCCCAAGACTTTCATCCTCATCGTGTATTACCACGCGGAGAAATAATTATGAACCGTTTCTTTCCTGGATATGTTGATGATTTATTAAATCTAGGGGCCCATAATGTTAAGAATGATAAAATGATTCGATTTTCTCCGTATGGGGCACTTGAACTAGTTATAGAACGAAAAGGTGCAGCGAGCAGTCGAGCATTGTTAGAATGGACAATCCGCCAACGTGTGCAAGAAATTCCTAATGTACATTTTTATTCAAAGCAAGCGGTGACAGGCCTTTTAGCTTCGTCGGATCACAAGCGTGTTATTGGAATTCATATTCAAGAACGAGACGAATTAAAAACAAAACGAACTGTGTTAACCGATTTGGTAGTCGACACATGTGGTCGTCAATCTAAACTCAATAAATGGCTTACATCTATGGGGTATGATGTTCCAGAGCCAGAACATTTAAAGGTGAATTTTGGATATAGCACGAGATATTATAAAGTACCTTCACATATCAAAGAGAAATTGAGTACAATTTCTGAAGGCGATCCTGCTAAAAACGTTGGTGCTGTAGGGTTATTATATATTGAAGATAACATAGCTCAAGCGCTACTATTTGTTGCTGGAGGTACGCACTATCCACCAACCAATTCAAAAGAATATGAAAAAGAACTGGATTCTTTAGTTACCCCTATGATGAGAGAGTTAATTAAAAAGTTAGAACCAATTAGTGTCCCAAGAGGATTTAGAGCGCAGGAGTCAATTCGTCAACATTTTGAACAAATGGAAAATTGGCCATCTGGATTATTAGTGTTAGGTGATGCTTTTTGTAACTTTGATCCCATTTATGGACAGGGGATGACCGTAGCTGCCATTGAAGCTGAAATGTTAGATACTTGTTTAAAAGAACACTCTACTCATAAACCTGGATTCGAACGCAAGGTGCTGCAACGTATGCAAAAAGCTATTGAGCCGGCATGGTGGCTGAGTTCAATTGCGGATTTACGTTGGAAAGGTGTTGAACATGTAGGAGCCGTTCCACTAAAAGGTGTGAAATTTACACAGAAATATTTTGATTTATATCTTAAACAAGCTGTAAAGCAAGCAAATGAAGGTAATTCATCCATGCTCCAAAAATATATAATGATGAATGGGCTAGTTCATTCGCCTCATGAAATCATTAACTTAGATATGTTAATGATGTTAATCAATGGAGATGAGTCTTCAGAAGAGAATGAACTTTTGAACGAACTTGGAGAAGTAGATAAGAAATCACTGCAAGAAAGAATACATGAACTCATCCCTTCCTTTACATTAGCTTTTGAGAATAGCGTTCCAAATCTGTTCTTATCCATTTCAATTTCTAATGTCAAATGAGGAAAAGAAACATTGCTCTAATTAGGGCAATGTTTCTTTTATTAGCTAAGCAGTATTTAATCAACTACTTTTTCAATTGTTGGCATTATAGCGATTGGTGGTAAAGAGTAAGTCCAAGCAGCAGCGTATACGTTTAATTTTTCACCTAATTTGTAGCTTTCACCATTGGATACAGGTACTCTTAAAATTTTATTTTGGGAAACTAGCTCCCACCAATTATTCTGATAATAAAGTGCTTCTTCTTTCGTAAAAGTATCAGCAACAATTAAGTAATTATCGTCTGCTGAAATAACATAGCCCGTGAAAGGTATTTGTATTCGTACCTGTTCCTCCTTAATTGGAGAAGTGTTATTGGCAGTATCCGCAGAAGCAGGTGTTAAGCCAAAAGTAAATCCGCACCCTAATGTTAATGTTGTAATTACTGTTAATAATTTTTGTTTTTTTGAAAACATAATAGAAAGCCTCCTTAAATTTTATTACCACACCAACACCTTTCTATTCATTTAGATATAATGCCTTTTTGTATTCAAATATTTAACAATTTTGTCATAAATAAAACAAAATTGTATGTGATATGTATTTTTTTAGAGTGATTTATGATATAATTAACTAGGTAAAGTATTTTCGTGGTTCATCTTTATATAGTTTTTTACCCTACTTACTCTGTAAAATATTATTGGTGAAGAGAGAATGTTTTCTCTCTTCTTTTTTTATTTGACGTTAATAATATCGATAATAAAGGATGTTTAATATTTTTTAGGCTACTTTGTTGTTGGTAGTGAGTTTTGGTACTTATAATAAAATATGGTTTGATTAAGAGATTTAGTCTTGACGTACAGAATTTGCAAAATGTTGGTGTTCCGTCTTTATTCGCATCAAATATATTCCAATTTTAAATGAATTCAACATAATATTTTGTATCTATAATCCCAAAGGAAACTTTACATGGAAATGAAATTTTTCCTGCAGAAGCAGCCTGCATACAAGAAATTACCCAAGATTCCAATTCTAAAGGCAAGCGGTATACTTGAATATTACCATCACTGTTTTTTACAGTTACAATCGGTGCATTTACTCTGGTTGTTGCAAAATCGTCCGTTGTTATCATTCTTACTGCATTATTAGTGTGAAAACCAGTGTTTATAACTTCATAAATCTGTCCATCTTTCTCTTTAATAACCATAGGTATATTTAAATAGGGATAGTTTTTAATATCATTATGAATAATTGCTCCTATTGCACTCTTTCTTATTTGAACCTCTTGCATTCTTTTATGCTCCTTTATAATGATTTAAACATGTTTACGTAAATTTATTTTATTTTACATCTATATCTAAAGCTATTTTGCTCATTAAAGGGTTAGGGCCAATTCCTATTGTGCATTCGATCCGTGTTTTTGCATATATTTCACGTTTAAATGTCAACGCAAATTCATAGGGATTGTTAGCAAATAAATGAATACTATCCGTAATATCCATGAAAAACTCATCGATAGAATATTGGTGAAAATCTTTAATAGGAACGTACTGTAAAGCTAGTTTTGTTATGTAATTGGAGCATTTAATGTAAGTAGCCATAATGGGATTTACAACTAGAATGTCTTTTCTGCGAGGGATCTCGTATAATCTCGCCATCTTCTTTACTCCCAATTCTTTTAATGGGGGAGTGGCAGCTAATACGATTGAATCGTTTCTATTTACATTAGCGACTACTGCCAATTTTGTATACATAGGATCTAACCCCATTTTGATGCAACTTATAGAAGGGTAAAAGCTACGTAAATCAACACATAAGATGATTCTATTCGGTAAGATACAATAGTCATACACTGTTATTCCTCCCTAAATAAAAAGAATGTTTGTTCTTATTGTATACGAACGCGAGTTCTTTTATAAAGAGGTTTTGTTTTAAAATAATTTTTTCAGATATTCTTCTTGTGGGAGCAGCAGTTCTAACAACAATCAGTAATAGGGGGCGTGACACATGTCCATCAAGCTAAAATTTTGAAATACCCACAAAAAGAAAATTTTTATCTCTCTACACCAATTTATGAGAATTCATTTTTTTCGTTTTTAGGATAATGAATTTCTTAACTTGATGGCAATGACCTCACATTAAAGTGGATGGATAATTTCTTTTAATTAGTATATTTAATTTTATAAATATTTGATTGAAGCATAGGTGTATGATAAACGTATGTAATATCCTTCATCCTGTCCATAAATGTGCCCTGGATTTATTAGTATTTCTTTTGCTAAAACCATACTAAATAAGAATCGTAATAAAATTAAAGGTAAATTACACAGAATATTGAAATTTATATATATCAACTTATTTAAAGGTTAATCTAACGTAATGCCATGATACCATGGTTTTACATTAGATATAGATAATTTTGGAAAAGGGGAAGATTCTATGAATGTTCAATTAGAAAATGAACAAATAACAAAATTATTAAACGACTGGTATCAATCCATGTTAAAACACCAATTAGTTAAAGCAAAACAATTAAAAGAGTATATAGACAATGAAATTAACAATGTCAAAGAAAATCAAAACTTAATCTTATATTATTCTTTATTAGATTTTAGATACAAAGCATTAACAGATTGGATAAGTATTAACGAAAGCAGTTTTGATGAAATGGATAATTTCACAACTCCAGCAGATGACTTCCTGGCTTATTATTATCACTTCTTTAAAGCATTTCATTGTACTTTAACATCCAATTACACTGAAGCAAGTGAACACTATGAAAAAGCAAAAGAACTATTAATACACATTCCTGATCCAATAGAACATGCTGAATTTAATTATCGAATGGGATATTTTTATTATCAAATCTATAAACAAGTAATAGCTCTTGATTATATAAAATTAGCTAAAGAAGAATTTTTAAAACATGAAGATTATGAAATAAATGTAGCACTATGTGACAATTTTATAGGTCTGTGTTGTATTGATTTAAAACATTTCGAATTAGCTGAGGAGTCATTTAATAAGGCACTAGACACATTCCAAAAAAATAACCATAAAAATTCTATCCTTATGGTAAGACATAATTTAGCTTGGTTATATTCAAAACAAAATTTATCTAAACTCGCGATTCGTCATGTATCTGAAGTAACAAAGAACAATCCAAACCATTTCAAAGCATTTTTCGTAGAAGCATATGAATACTATAAGATAAATGACCATAATTACAGCGATCAACTAATTCAAAAAGGATTAAAACTTAGTAACGATTTTAACAATCAAGAATTCCAACATCGTTTTAAAATTTTAAAAGCCCTCAACAACAATGTCCCTACATTAACTTTAGAAATATTTGTTTCAGAAGGTATTACTTATTTCAAACAAGAAAAACTATGGGAATGCGTAAAAGAATATGCTGATATCTTAGCTCTAAAGTTTTATGAAGAAAATAACCATAACAAAGCAAGTCAATATTTTTACATGAGCAATACAGCTCAAAAAAATGAATTAGAAAAAGGAGCGTTAAAATAATGAAAAAAATCTATCTAACTATACTTGGAATATCTTTAATTAGTATCCTATCGTTAGGGTTAAACGATTCTTTTAAAAATCAAGCTGTAAATATAGGAGACGGTGGAGGTGCACCAGCAAGACCAGATTATTTATTACAAACACACGCTGACTTATAAGAAAAAAACACCTTCATTCTTGAAGGTGTTTTTTTATAATCTGATTTTTAAATAAATGAAAAACGGAATATATCAAAGTTCTCTAAGTTAACAACATATTCCAATTATTAGAAAAATATTAAAAATTTTCATTTTTTGTTCTATTATGGAGGTGAGGAGAAATTATACTTATAAGGGAGCTGTATTAGTTTGAAAAAAATTTTAGGATTAGTTTTTGTCGTAGTTATATTAGCTTTTGGAGTTTTTCAACCATACTCACTAAATTTAGAAAAAGTTTTTGCACAAGATAATACTAGTAACAATATTAATAATAATACCAAAGAAAAAAAGAACGATTGTGTACCTTGTAAAAAACCAGAAAATCTTTCGAAAAATGAAACAAATAAATTTGCTGACGAACAAATTTTGGACAAAGTAAAAAAACAATTAACTGATCTTAAACAAAACAAATTAAGTATTTACTCCACAGCAGATTTTGAATGGAAAGAAGCTGTTAAGGTCGATTATAAAGAGAATAAAACATCGGCGATCATAATTCCTTCAAAAGAAAACCCTAAATCTAATGATACAAAACAATATCTAACTGTAGGATTTAACGAATCTGAAAGTAAGTTTGCAGACCCTACATTTTTAGAGTTGAAAACACCAAATAATGGTGATACGATTCTTTTAACAGTAAAAACATTAGATGGTGAAAATGTAGGGACTTTAGACCTAAATTCAAAAGATGGAAAACTTAATCAGATGAAATTATTCACTGATGGAAAAAGTGAATCAATCTTAAAAGAAAACAATGCAAAAGCAGGTTACTGGGAAGATGTTCAACGTTGTATTAAAAACAACTGGAAAACTATGCCTCAATGGGCTAAATGGGCTTGCGAAGGTGCATGTGGAGGATGTTTATTTGCTAGTCCATATGCATGTGGTGGTTGTCTTGGATGTCTAGCTGGTTACGCAATTGGTTGCGCTGCTAGTCAAATATAAAAAGAAGGGTGTGATTCCTCAAATGGAAATGTCTAAAGGAATACTGTTTTATAGACTAACATTGATTATTGCTTGTTTCGCAGTAGTTGCCTTCACATATCCATCTGAATTCTCTAAATTCGCATTAATCGCAGGTATTGTTGGTATTTTTATTACACTAGATAAAATAATAGCAAAAGATAACAAAAAAAGAGTTTATCTCCTCGTATCATTACTCTTTATAATCGGATTTGCTATAACCTTCTACTACACATTCTTATAAAAATACTTCACAATAGGCGATACTTCAAAAAAAAGAATCCTGGTCTTTAAAGGATTCTTTTTTTTGCCCTCCTTCTCTTTTCCCCCTTAACAAACCAGATTAGCTAGCCAAAACAGGATATGCGAAGGGTAGGGGGCAAAGCTGGGGCGTGGAAAGCCTTTTGACTATGTGTAATTATTTCACTGCCTCTTTTAATTCTTTTCCAGCTTTAAAAGCAGGTGCTTTTGAAGCCGCGATTTGCATTTCTTCACCTGTTTGTGGGTTACGTCCTGTACGTGCAGATCTTTCACGTACTTCAAATGTACCAAAACCAAGAATCTGTACTTTCTCTCCATTTGCTAGCGCATTTGTTACTGTATCTAATAACGCTTGTGTTGCTGCTGCAGCATCTTTTTGTGTAAGTTCAGCTTTTTCTGCTACTACTTTTGTTAATTCTGTTTTATTCATTTTCTGCACCTCTTCATATGTAATTAGGTGACTATTATAACGTGTGTGTATTCATGACGCAATTATTATACTGTACTTAGAAAAAGCCATAGCAAGAGCAAGAGGACAATGTCTGTGTAAAAGGCATAAGAAGAATATTAATTATCGCTTTAAACTCTGTTCATATTTCTTTACATCTTCCATGGTTTTAAATATTAACACATCAAAAACTCCTTTTTCATTCCCACATACGACAACAAAACCATCTGTTGCTTCCAGAACTCTACCGACGCCACCATCTGTAAGTGAAATATTGGTGAGATGTTTTACGTTCAGTTTTTCTTCTTTTTGAATGTAAGTAGTTATGGGTGTTCCTACAGGAAATGCGTCTGTGATCTCTTTTGTTGTATATGTGCCATCATCTATTGATTGAGTTTTAGCTATAATAGAATCAGTTTGATTGGCACATCCTGTTGAACATATTAAAAGAATTCCAGTAATAATACTTACACAAGCTGTTTTTATCATTCACAAAATCCTCCTATAACTGTTCGTATTTTCAACCCATTTAGGGTAACAAATTATATATACGAAGTTTGTTGTTTTATGTGAGTCGTAAATTAACAAAGATACAGGTATTTTGCCAGAATATGTTTCAAACAAAAGAAAAGACACCCAAAGGTGCCTTCCTGCGACTGGAACCATCGTAATATGGTATTGGGTGCCAACCAGATTATTTTTTACCACATTAAGTAATTTTGGTTGTTGAGAAATATAATTCAAATCTATATTTTGTTTATTTTAGCTTCGTTAGCTTTTTTGTAGTGAATTCTTCAATCTGTTCAGATTTAATTTTAATTTCAGGGGTTATTGCTATCTTGCTACCCGAGTACACACAATAACAGTATTTGTTGCACCAGAACCAACAAAAATAATTAAATATAAAAAATAGTTAAAGGTCAAAATGTATATTAATAATTATAAATTTAAGGTGGCATCTGGAAGGGAATAGTTATGAATGAAAACAATAAAGGGGAAGTTATTTCTTAGCATTGATATTATAGGTTGTATCCTTTGCATTATAATGCTTATTATAAGTCTTGTTAATTTTAGAACATGGGTAAACCCTTTTTTATTTTCATTAAAAAATATATAACAATATATAAATTAATAATTTGTTATTATATATACGGATTTATTTACATTAGGAGGAATGAACAACTATGTTTAAAAGATTAGCAGTATTACTTATTGGTGCCCTATTATTATTCGGTTTAGCTGCTTGTGACAGCGTTAAATTAATGACAAGTAATGTCACGGTTGGTAAGGTAATTGAAGAATTTAAAGCCGCAGGATTAGAAGCTGAAAATCCTAGTGACCTACCAGAAAAAGAATTTGGAAATACTAGAAAAGAAGCAAAGCGCATTCTTGTTCCAGCATTAGGTGAAGATAGTGGCGGTCGAATATTTGAGTTTAAAAACAAAGAAGATCTTGAAAAAGCTAAGAAATCCTATGATGATTTAGGCAATGGTAATCAAATGCTATTTTCTCATACTTACGCAAAAGGTAACTTTCTTATACAAATGAACGGTGATATGGAAGATGCCCAATTTAACAAATATAAAGAGGTTATGGACAAAGTAATTAAGTAAGTTAAAGAATCCGCTTTCATTTTTCTGAAAATATGTTAGAATTATCTTTGGATGAAAGTCCAATACATATTATTAAAATTAAAGTGGTTATCAAGTCGGAGAAAGGCACCTTAGGGTGTCTTTTCTTTGTGGAAAGATACTTATTATAGGGGTGCCGCTACATTGCTATTAAGTGTTTTTATTTTTGAAAGTTTACATATAATTCGGTTCTTCGTTATAATTTCAGTGTTCATATCTTTAGGTACATTCCTAATCAATTTAGAAATAACATAAGTAGCAGTAGGAATGAAAAATATAAGAGATAATGTTCCATATTAGATGTCATAAAAAAACGCCTCCTATGTCGTTATTGAAAACAAGACAAAAGACGTATAACTATTTGTTGTAGCTGACCGCCACCCTGTGTCAAGTCACCGTTAAGTCAACGGAAAATAAAAAACCGCATCAAACGTTAATTTGACACGGTTTCTATCAGTATGACCCCGGAGAGGCTCGAACTCACGACCTTCACCCTGTCAAGGTGGAGGTTTATTTGATTACTTTTCTTCCTGCATTATAAAATTCCAAAAACGTTTTAATTCTTCACGCTTTTGGGATGGAGCAAGTTTTATATCATTTAACCATTGATCTAGTTCTTTATTGTTTCTGTCCTCTTTAACATTAAAATCTCGCCCTAGAAGAAAATCAGTAGACACATTAAAGTAATTTGCTATACGTATCAAGGTATTGTAATCAGGTTGACGTTCATTGCGTTCATACATACCAATTGTACTTTCACTTAGTTGAAGCGATTGGGCAAGTTCTTTTTGTGTAATGCCTTTTTGTTTTCTTAAATCACGAATTATATTTCCAAACGTTTTCATTCTATCACCTGATAATATATTAACACATTATGTGTTAAATAATTAAAATTTTTAAAAGTTGATAATTATAATCTATTGACAACACGAAATGTGCGGTTTATATTTTAATTAACAACACGAAATGTGGCTTTAGAGGTGAGAATGTATGAATTATGAAAGAGTAGCTGAAAATCTAATTAACTTAAGAAATGGAAGATCTAGAGAAGAGGTGGCAAAAGCAGTGGGAATCAGTATTAGTACATTACAGATGTATGAAAATGGACAGAGAATCCCACGAGATAATATAAAAATAAAATTAGCTAATTTCTATGGTGTTACAGTCCAAACGATTTTTTTTGATTCGGAACAACACGAATTGTGTTGAATAATGTTAGACTTTTAAGATGATGTAGTGATTTTTTAGAAATGTAAGCTTAGAAAATGTATTAGGCAATTTTACATAAAATTATAATGTTTTTATCATTATATATAAATTATAGGGGGTATTTGCATGAACATGAAAACATTTGAAATACGTGAAAAACGATTAGCAGAACTACTAGGTGCAAAAGTACTATGGGAATTTATCAGTGCCGTCACAGAGGAAATTGAAAAGCAGGAATTAGAGTCTACACCAGGTTTATTAGAAGATCTATTCATACATGTAAAAGAAACTATTCAAATTCAAAATATGAATCAACGCATAACAAAAGCCCCTGTAAAAACAGAGGCTGAAGGTATAAATAAAGATACATTATTTATGGAAGCATATGTAGAGTTAATCAATCATAAGTTTGTTATTTCTGAATTAGCTGTAGAGCTTTCATCTGTTCTAAAAGAATTAAATTGTTTTGTTCAATCATCTTTGCCACAGCTTCAAAGTGAGCTTGATTCTCAAGAACCTCAATCTGCTTCTCTTTAGGGAGTGATTGAAGTATTTCTTTTATTTCTTTACACTCGTATATGTTATTCTCCGAGTCTTCAATTAATTTATTGCGACGATTGGTGTATTCAAGTGCACCTAAAGTCGCTAATGCGCGAGGATCTAAACCTAGAATTTCCATGTATTCCTCTCCTTTCCTCTACAATAATTCGATAGGGGGAAGGAGATTCCTTTAATAATTTGGTAGAGTTTTTATAGTTATATAACATATTTTTTATTAGTGAGAATTTTATTTTGCAGGAATACTTTAGAATTAGACTTAAAATGTTTACCTTCGTCTAAATACAAGTTATACACACATATATTGATCTTATAAAGGTATATATTACACATAATATTATGTTAAAGGTGGCGAATTGTATCATGAAAGATTTTGTTCTCGAAAAAGAAAACATTATTCGTAAATATGGTGAATGGACCGCTTATGATATTAAATTAACGGATACTCTATATACAAGAGATATTCGACAACCAAATCCTGCGTTAAAAAAAATTGTGACAATGATTCAAGATATCACACAATGTGATTTTAAAAATCTTCGAATCTTAGATTTAGCTTGTTTAGAGGGGCATTACGCTATTGAGTTTGCTATGCAAGGAGCAACTGTTGTAGGGATAGAAGGAAGAGAATCAAACGTACAAAAAGCTATATTCGCTAAAGATTTATTAAGGTTGGAAAACTTAACCTTTTATCAAGATGATGTAAGAAATTTAAGTGCTGAAAAATATGGTCAATTTGATATTGTTTTATGCTCTGGTATTTTATATCATTTAGATTGCTCAGATGTATTCCCTTTTTTAGAAAAAGTGTATGAAGTATGCAAAAGGTTTGTAATAATTGATACTCATATCACTCATACTCCCAATGTATCAGTACTCTATAAAAATTATGAATATAAGGGGCACACAATGCTAGAACACTCTGCTAATTCATCTGTAGAAGAACGTTTAAAATCAAAATGGGCATCATTAGATAACATAACTAGTTTTTGGATGACAAAATCCTCTCTATACAATTTTTTAACGCGAACAGGTTTCTCTTCTATAAATGAATCCAGAAGTTTAGTTCAAGAAGATAGGGTTACTGTTTTAGCTTTTAAGAAATATCCTATAGAAATTAAAAGCTCTCCTGAAACAGAAAAATACATTGAACCCGATTATTTAGAATGCTAAAAATAACACGTTTAAGTTTAATATCCTAATCCTTCTGTATGAGGTTGTACTATATGCCTCTCAAGCTAAAATCTTAAAGTATCCCTAAATAAAATTATCAATTTTCCAAAAGCTATTTATATAAATGCAACTTGTTGTTTCCGTATTGAGGGCACTATCAAGCTAAAGAAATACTTCCGAAAACAAAAAATGAAAAGAATAATAAAAAAGCTTATCATAACGTGTTAAAGGATAAGCTTTTTTATTTAGAGTTCGATAGAACTCTTTACTTAGGAATTCCCCACTTCTAAACGAAGTGAAAGTGGGGGTAGTTCAATTGTAATTACAACAAATTAGTTAACAAAGACTTAAATACAAGTGGTTACTAAAACAGTGTTTTTCTTAAATTGTTCTCATTTAATGTACCTCATGTATCAGTCTTCTTATCTCATTTTTTCTAAGAGTCATCCCAGCTTCAGAAACTGTGTAACGGAAACCAAAGAAACATAAAGCAAATTAATACAGTAAAAGAATAATTTAAAAATATGTTTAGATTATAAAGTGATGCCAAGAAAGGATTGCTCATTTTATGCTTCTACAGTTCATACAATAAATTGATGAATTTCTAAAAGCGGAACCATATTCGGAAATTTAGGCTGATGGTAAGTGAAGTAAAGATGCTTGGTGTTGTGAAAAACTAGGTAGTTTAAAAGGGGATTTTTTATGAAGAATGAACGAGTAGTAACTTGTAATAAAAAAGGAAGTATTGCTGTCGTTACAATTCAAAATCCACCAGTCAACACTTTAAGTTTAGAAGTAGTTCAACAATTAGTAGATGTATTAGAGGAAATAGAAATTGATAATGATATTTCAGTCGTAATTATAACTGGAAGTGGAGAAAAGGCCTTTGTAGCAGGAGGGAATATAAAAGAATTTCCAGATTGGATGGGCAAAGGTGAAAAATATGCCGAGATGAAATCATTAGAATTGCACCAACCTCTTAATCAACTAGAGAATCTGTCTAAACCGACTATAGCTGCTGTTAATGGGTTAGCACTAGGTGGTGGATGTGAATTAGCACTTGCTTGTGACTTAAGGATAATAGAAGAACAATCTTTAATTGGATTACCGGAAATTACGTTAGGTTTATTTCCTGGGGCTGGAGGAACCCAACGCTTACCTAGATTAATTGGAGAAGGGAAAGCAAAAGAGATGATGTTCACAGGGAAATCGATTACAGCTAAAGAAGCAAAAGAAATAGGCTTGGTTAACTACATTACCCCTCGAGGAGAGGCGTTAAATAAAGCAAAAGAGATTGCAAGGGATATAAGTAAATTTTCTCTTCCAGCTCTCGCCTATATGAAGTTGGCAATTCGCGAAGGGGCAGCAGTACCTTTACAAGAAGGGCTTGAGATTGAAGCGCGTTACTTTGGAAAAGTATTTCAAACAGAAGATGTGAAGGAAGGGGTAAAGGCATTTATTGAAAAAAGAATGCCGCATTTTACAAATAAATAGAATGGGACGAAAAAAGTTATCCAGGTTTATTCTACACTATGTCAACATAGCTGCTGTTTTTAAAGCTATTTATTTGTTTTTCGCAACACCTTTCAGATCTAGTTCGTCTAATAAATAGATTTGTAGTAGCATGTCTATTTCAAAAGTGAAAATAAATAAAAAGGCGGAGGAATAGAATGGAAAATGGTACAAATGAAAAGGAAATAAATCAAACGCCTTTAGTAAGTGTATTAATTCCTACGTATAATCGTCCACACTACTTTGAAAAAGCTTTATGTAGTGTATTAGAACAAACGTATCCTAATATAGAAATTATAATAGGGGATGATAGTACAAACGACGAAACAGAGAAAGTGTTACAAAAGTACTTGTATGATCATTCAAATATTATTTATATAAAAAATAAGTCAACTCTTGGACAATTTGAGAACTCACGTATGTTATTTCATAAAGCGAAAGGTGAGTATATAAACTTCTTAATGGATGATGATTTATTTCATGTAAATAAAATTGAAAAAATGATGAAATACTTTTTAAATGACCTAGATAATGAAATTAAGCTTGTAACATCCCATCGCCAAGTAATGGATGCAGAAGGAAACCTATTGCCAGATGTTTATGCAACGATGCGTTTATTTTTTACAGATACGATTATAGATGGGCTACAATTAGGAAAAATGGTGATTATGAATCAAAAGAATTATATAGGAGAACCGACAACGGTTTTATTTCGTAAAAGTGATTTAACAGAACCGTATGGTGTATTTGATAAAAGGCGGTATCTTTGCAACGTAGATGTAGCTTCATGGTTATCCTTACTGAGTAAAGGGAAAGCAGTATATATAGCGGAGACACTCAGTTACTTTCGATTACATTCAAATCAGCAGTTAAATGAATCTAATAAAATGATGGATGGATTAGAAGATTTTTCTCATAGTATTATTATAGCTGGAGAAAAATATGGTTTCTTATCCTCCGAAGAGGAGTTAGACAGAGCTATTACAAATTTTCTAGACTATGCAAGAAGAATTGTTCCATCATCCATATTATATTCATTGGACTACTATCAACAAATCAAGCTAAAGAAAATAAATATTGAAAAGAAAAAACAGCGTATGAATATCAACTCGCACCTCCCAAAAGTCAGTATACTAATTCCTGCCTACAATAGACCTCATTACTTAGAATTAGCCCTCAAAAGTGCTTTGAATCAAACCTATGAAAATATTGAAATTATAATTTCTGACGATAGTACAAATGATGAAGTAAAAACAATGATCCAGCCATACTTAAAAGAACATGAATGTATAACATATGTTAAAAATGAAAATCCATTGGTGGCTGAAAATTTTAATCAATGTATAGAGCTTGCTACTGGTGAATATATAAATTTTTTATTAGATGATGATTTATTTCATCTTGAAAAGATTGAGAGAATGATGAAATACTTTTTTGAATTAGAAAACATTGCATTTGTGACGTCGTACCGTGAACTGATTGATGAGAATGGAGAGGTATTACCCCCCTCAACATTGAATATGAAAATTGCCACAGAAACTACAATTTTTGAAGGGAAAATACTAGTGAATTATATGTTGAAAAACTTAAAAAACGTAGTTGGAGAACCAACAACGGTTTTGTTTAATCGTAATTTTTTTGGAGGGAAATTTGGTTATTTTAAGGGGAAAGCGTATTCTTCTATTAATGACATTGCAACTTGGTTAGATATGATGAGGAAAGGAAAAGTAGTTTATATAGAGGAACCTCTTAGCTACTTTAGACAACATAGTGGACAAAATCAAAAACAAATGTACTTTATATTAATGACAATTGAAGAATGGATTGAATTAATTACAGATGCACATAATAGTGGGTTTTTAAATACTGAACAAGATTATAAAGAGAGCTTATCTTATTGTTTGGAGAATGCGGGATTTATACTTAAGGATGCAGTAAGAAGTGGAGAACTAGATCAAATTTATAATGAAAAGATAAAAAGCGGGTTAATTAAACTAGTTACTCATATATTTGAGAAAAATATTTGTTATTGTCAATATTGCAATCAAGAATTTGAAAAATTTTCACCTTGGCCAGCACATTATGATTTTCTAAAATATGAATTTGAGATGTGGAATAAAGATACAGGTATCTGTCCAGTTTGCTATTCCATGGATCGTGACAGGTTGTATCGTGCGTACATTGAAACAGAAACGGATTTGTTAAGTAGGAATTATACTATGCTTCATATTGCACCTGAAGTGAAGGTAAGAGGATGGCTTAACCAGTTTAAAAACATTACTTATATATGTGGGGATTTAGAACCAAAGGATTCTTTAATGGAGGAAATTGATATTACGAGAATTGCATACGAAAATAATACCTTTGATGTTATTTTATGTAGTCATGTATTAGAACACGTGCCTGACGATGAAAAAGCAATGCGAGAATTATATAGGGTACTAAAGCCAAATGGATGGGGAATTATTCAAGTGCCAATCGCAATGAATGTAGATTTTATTATAGAGGATAAATCTATTGTAACGCCATTATTGAGAAAAATAGCCTTTGGTCAAGAAGATCATGTTAGGATTTATAATCGATCGGGATTTATTCAACGATTAACAGATGCGGGCTTTAAGGTGGAATTGTATAACATAGCTCAGAAACAAGGGATAGAAATTGCTAGGAAATTCGGATTATCTGAAACGGATATGCTCTATATTGTCCGAAAATGATAGAAAGGAATAGATGCATATGGAGAATATTCCTTTTTTACGTGCGTCAATTGTACCTGCAAAAGAGTACTTAGATGAATTAGAGCGAATTGATATATCCCACATATATACAAATTATGGACCTATAAATCAACGTTTTGAAGAAACAATTATGTCGAAATTTTTTCAGAACAGGGGAGCAGTTACAACAGTAGTAAATGCAACGCTAGGGTTAATGGCGGCAATTCAATGTAAGAAAAGAAAAAAAGGAAAGTATGCTCTTATGCCTAGTTTTACATTCCCTGCTACTCCATTGGCAGCTATTTGGTGTGGCTTGGAGCCTTATTTTATTGATATTTCATTAGATGATTGGTGTATGGATAAAACGGTACTTTTGGATAAGATTGATGAATTAAAAGAAGAGATTGCAGTTGTTGTTCCATATGCAACATTCGGATCATGGATGGACTTGAAAGAATATGAAGAATTAGAGAAAAAGGGTGTTCCGGTTGTTGTAGATGCGGCACCAGGGTTTGGATTAATGCATGAGGGTGTACATTACGGTCAAAATTTTAGTGGTATGATTGTATATAGCTTTCATGCAACAAAGCCTTTCGGAATTGGTGAAGGTGGTATGATATATAGCCATAATGAGGAAGAGATAAATCAAATTAAAAGAATGGGTAATTTTGGATTTGATCATAATCGTGAATGTACGATGATGGGGTTTAACTGTAAAATGACTGAATATGCAGCAGCTATTGGGATTGCAACGATAAATAAATGGAATCAAAAAGTGCAAGAACGAAATCGTATCTCTGAATGGTATAAACAGCTATTACAAAGTACGGGATTAATAAAAAAAGGCTGGCAAGTTCAAAAGACAAAAGCAGTTATTCATCAATTTATGCCTATCCTCTGTTCAGAAAAAATTAACAATATGCAGATAATAGAAGAGTTGAAAAAGCAAAAGATAGAAGCTAGATCATATTTTTCACCATCTTGTCATCAACAAGATTTTTTTAAAAAATATAAGTCTACAGATTTAACAAATACAAATAAAATAGAAAAACGAATAATTAGTCTACCTTTATGGGAAGGAATGACAAAAGAAATCGTAGAGAAAATTATAATGTGTTTAATACAGAAGGTGGTGTCCACAGATGAATAGTTTTTATAGTCAAGAAGAGTTGAGCGAAATTGGCTTTCTATCTGTCGGGGAAAATGTATTAATAAGTAAAAAAACCAGCATATATAATCCAGGTGCTATATCTGTTGGAAATAATGTAAGAATCGATGACTTTTGCATTTTAAGCGGCAAAATTACAATTGGAAGTTATTCGCATATAGCAGCATATACAGCGTTATTTGGAGGAGAAATGGGGATTGAAATGCATGATTTTGCAAATATTTCATCAAAAACAATTGTATATGCAGCAATTGATGATTTTAGCGGAAATACATTAATGGGACCGACTATTCCACATCAATATAAAAATGTGAAAGCTGGAAAAGTTATTTTAAAAAAGCATGCCATTGTTGGTGCGCATTCTATTATCTTTCCAAATGTAGTAATAGGAGAAGGAGCGGCAGTTGGTGCGATGAGTATGGTAAAAGAAAGTTTAGATGATTGGTATACGTATGCTGGGGTGCCTGTAAGAAAAATAAAAGCTCGTAAACAAAAGATAGTAGAATTAGAAAATGAATTTTTAAAAAACATTAATTCCTGAGTGTTTAAAAGATTTTGTTGCAGCATTTCTCAAAAAAATAAAAAAAGACATGTATGAGGGGATATTATGGTGATTACTGTATTATTTATGGGGCTATCTTTATAGTAGAGTCTACACCAGGTTTATTAGAAGATCTATTCATACATGTGAAAGAAACAATTCAAATTCAAAATATGAATCAAAGCATAATAAAAGCCCCTATCAAAACAGAGGCTAATGATATAGATAAAAAGACATTATATATGGAAGCATATGTAGAATTAATTAATCATAAGTTTGTTATTTCTGAATTAGCTGTAGAGCGTTCATCTGTTCTAAAAGAATTAAATTGTTTTGTTCAATCATCTTTGCAACAGCTTCAAAGTGAGCTTGATTCTCAAGAACCTCAATCTGCTTCTCTTTAGGGAGTGATTGAAGTATCTCTTTTATTTCTTTACACTCGTATATATTATTCTCCGAGTCTTCGATTAATTTATTACGACGATTGGTGTATTCAAGTGCACCTAAAGTCGCTAGTGCCCGAGGATCTATACCTAGAATTTCCATGTATTCCTCTCCTTTCCTCTACAATAATTCGATAGGGGAAAGGAGAATCCTTTAATGATTTAGTAGAGTCTTTATATAGTTAGTGAGCATGTTATCTAGTAGGAATGTAGTAGGAATCTGCTTAAAACTCCTTAAAAATAATGAGAAGAAAGGAGAAATTATTAGATTACACTCTTTTTCCTTAAGAAATCTTCATATGGAATGGGATATAAATGAATAGAAAAACGAAATTAAAGAGATTTTTAACCGTTAAAATTATAGAGAATATTAAGAGGTTATCAGGCAATATGTCTTAAAGTGTTTAAGAGTAGGAAGATATGTATCACTCGTTAATTAAAAAGTAAAAAATTAGACATTAGAATAGGGAGAAGTGTCTAAGTAAGTTGCTTTTATAGATAAAATAGTGGAGCGTATGAAATTAAAACATGTTAAAGCAAATATAAGAGTGATCTCGATAGGTTAGGCTTAGAAAGTGGCTATTGAATTCCAAGAAGTTAAAATGTGAAAAGTTTCACTTATGTTAACCTGAATATCTATTACTTATTTACTCTATATAAAAAAGCAGCTGCACAAAAGTACAGCTAGTCTTCTTCACAAATTTATATGACTTTAATGACGAATTGAGATTGAGGTATATATAGTAATTGAGCTGTTAAAGAAGTTGTTGTATTAGCAAATGGGTATGCTTCCTTATAAAGAAAATTACTATACACTATTTCATTCATTTCATAGGTCGTACACAGTTTTTTTAGGATTTTTTGAGAAATTTTATTTGTACAAGCAGCAATAAAATCATAATCTCTTTTACTTATTTCTTGAATGGCATGTGAAAGAAGGGTAGTGACTATACCACTTCCCATCCAATCTGGATGACAAGCGCCCATATCTAGATAGACCAATTTTTCTTTATCTAAATGAGAAAACTCAATAGATTCTGTCTCTAATGTATCTAAAAGTTGAAAAATAGGTTCCATTTGTGGGCATAGTTGAATCGCTTTCTCTGTATCTATTAGTGGCTGAGTTACTTTTTTTGTTAAAAGAACTCCAACAATTTGAAAATTTTCTATTGCTACAAATGACATAGCTTGAGATACAGCTTGTTTCATCATTTCTTCGCACATTTTGTGAAAAGGAGCAAAAGGAATTTGTAAACTGCTTACAAGAGGTTCGTTATTCACAAAGGAATGTGCAAGTAAGTGTGCTGCATCTTTCACGTGGTGTGTATCTAGTAGCTCTATATTCATATGTTTTTCCTCTTTTCCTGATATAGTTAATAGTAATTAAAAGTATTATTTAATTTAGTTAAGTTTAATTATTAAAGCGCTTACCAAAATGATTATTAAACATATGAATAAATCTGTTTAGTAGCAATCGAAATATGTTCATAAAGAAATGCTACAATCTCATCTATACATTCAACAGTTGTATATGGAGAGATAGAAAAGAATTTTAATGTGGAAATTGAATTTCTACCACAACTGTTTATTGCATCTACTACACAAGAACGAGTTGTATCACCAAAAAATACTTGATCGCGATTTTTTCCTAGGTAATTAAATAGTTCTATATTTAATCGGTTTGTATCCTCAATCTCTTCTTTTGTTGCAAGGCCTATTCGTTCTTTTTCCCAATTTTCTTGGCCATCTCCATTCATATAGAAACGGAAAGTTGTAATTGGCCCAAATGTAAAATCATTTGTGATTGCGACTTGAGGCAGGGCCTTGCGCAACTTCTCTCTAAATAATAGATTTACACGAATATAATTTGCTAATAATTTTTGATATCCATCAATTCCAAAGGCTAATAGATTGATATACATTGGAATAGCACTACCAGCTCGTGAACATTCTAAAGTATAGCCTGTATGATAACTCCCATACGATCTATTACCAAGATAAGGTGTATCATCTTGGTCAATGTCCATCAGTTGTAAATCAGTATGACTTTTTACGATTAAAATACTTGAGGCATAAGGTGTTTGTCCTAATTTATGAAAATCAAAACATACACTATCTGCAAGAAACATATATTGCATTTTATCTTGTACGTATTGTAAGGCATTTTTTACATTAGGTTCAAATGAAAGTGGGTTTTCTTCAAAATTATAATTGTTAAAGAAGCTATAGAATCCGCCCATTGCAGAATCCGCATGGATATAAATAGGCTTTAATTTATATTTTTTCTGTATTGTTTCAGCGCTCTCTTTAATTTTTTTTATATCATCAATGGTAAATGTATCCGTGGCCCCCATAGTAGCTAGAATATAGAGGGGGATACCGCCATTTTTAATAACCTGTATCATTTTATTCTCTAAATCTTCTATATCCATAGAATTTGTATAAGGATCATTTTTTACTTTTATTAAGTGATTTGACCCGATGCCAGTTGCTTCAGCTGACTTTAATAAACTATAATGTGCATTTTCAGAAGCAAAGCAATATACATTTTGTGGAGCGCCATGTTCTTTTGCTGATGGGAATTGTTTAGAAATTGCTAAGCGCAAGCTCGAAAACACGCATCCTTGTCCACCCCATGTTGTATAGCCACCGCTATTATGTGGATTATAACCAATCAGTTTTGAAAGCATGGATACAACTTTTACTTCTGCTTCAGCTGCCCCTGGACCATATACATCCCAAACACCATTACCATTTAAAAGGGCCATGGTTATTACACCTAATAGTGAAGGTATACTTGGTAGTGGTACAGCGTTAGACAAGTAATATTTATTTGGATAAGGATGACCATTCATAAATTGGTTTAGCTCGTCTATAACCTTAGACATAGTGATTCCAGCTAGTGGAATATGACTTTGGTGAATTAAGTTATTGTAGTATCCTTCTGATTTTTCCTCACATTTACCTAAAGTAGCTCGCTCTTCATTTTTTAATCGGTCAAGATTTTTAATTATTTTCTACATAGATTCTAATAAAAGTTGTTGTTTTTCTTCATTTCCGTCAACGCTCGGAAATAGTTTTAAAATATCTTGCATGCAGTCACTTCTCCTTGTAAAAAAATGGATTTTTATTTTACTTGGTTAAACATAAGGGTATAATGATTTGTAATTGCCCTTTCGAATACTTAGAAATGAGGAGCTATTTAGAAAAAAATGTAATTCCATAGAAGATTATATGAACTATGGAATTTAAAGTAAAGAAAAATTTTTTGATTTATTTTAAAAAAGTAATTGTGAGATAATGAAGTTTCTAAAAATATTTCTGAATTAATTGTTTATTTTGTTTGCATGTTGCCCTAGCATGTATTCAACTAGTGTAATAGATATTTTTATATAATGTAGAACGTATTATAAGGTAGTTTAATAAAAGGGTTCAAATACCTTATAAACTGTAGATATTGTTGGGAAAAGATAAAAGAAATAGGCTGGAAGTGCTAAAGATATATTCTAGTGGAGAAGAAGTAGTAGTATGGATTTGGTAGAAAAATCAGCATGATTTTTTATAGCAGAATAATTACTTGATCAAAGTTGTTTAATGAATTTAATTTTATTATCTAATAATAATGGACGAATTAAATGTGAAGAGTTTTCTTTAACCTGATTAGAATTTTTTGCACCAGGAATAGCAACTGAAATGGCTGGGTGAAGGAGAAAAAGATGAGAATAGATCTACCAGATAAAGTAACAAAATATGATCATGTAGATTTATATGATGAGAATGGGAGTAAAGTGGATATTAAAAGTACAGATGCTCTTATTCCATATAAAAAGTAAGAATTGAGGTCGAAAATGAACGTAAGGGGAATA
Organism: Bacillus sp. TE8-1; assembly: GCF_008368855.1. Classification (NCBI taxonomy): domain Bacteria; kingdom Bacillati; phylum Bacillota; class Bacilli; order Caryophanales; family Bacillaceae; genus Bacillus; species Bacillus sp. TE8-1. The sequence continues at coordinate 29,261 of NZ_QPET01000008.1, forward strand.
CAAGCAGAATTTGAAAAGTTACACTATTTTGATGCATGGGTTACTAAATTAGTATGCGACTATTTTGGTGATGAGGTATACCTAACTTATAAGAATGAAAATGGCGACGTAGATTTTCAATTTAGCGGTTGCTATAGAATAGATTTCAAACATAGCATGGGATATGTAAAAGAAAAACCAATAAAAACATTTATATATGAACAGTTACCATATTTTCTTCATGATATTGAAATTGGTGAAGTAGAAAAAGAGGGCTTGAAATTATATACCTGTAATATAATTATGCCCCCTATGGAATTAGAAATATGGTGTAAGGATATAAAAATTGAAAGCTAAGTATTATAATAAAAAACGCTCCAATTATTGTGAAAAATTTACAAGCATTGGATGTGAAAATACTAGGGTTTCCTACAAGTTTTCAATATGAGAATAAATCTTGCAAATGCATTTACGGACTGAGCTAATAGAATAGCAAGCCATAAGATTGATATTCCAGCTGCGAGAAATATTGATAACATTGATTTATGTAATGTGTTATATGATCTGGGTGTTCCACTGGAAAAAAACGCTGGGTTTATAGCGGGCTAAAAGTCTGCTAATCAATTCATGACAATATTCATAGACTTTGCTCCTATACTGAGATGAAATCTTAGCTGAAAATGAAAATCTGCCTTCATGGTATCCAGCTGAATTGTTTGAAGTATCTAACCCTTTACAGCCTTTAGAATGGTATTTTGCAGATCATAAACAAAGTAAAGTGACAACAATAGAATATATATGAGGTTATAAAGAATTATCTTTAAATGATAGGCAAGCTCTTGGTTTAATGGAAAGAGTGAATAAAGATATTGAAATATTTTTAAAGCGTAAAGCCGAAATTGATGAATTTGGGAGATAGTAAATGAATGAAGTAATTAATCTATAAAAAACGTAGAATTAAATATTTCTAGTTTTTTTGTACATAACATTTAAATAAACAGCTTATTTTTGAAAAAGTTGAAAGATAGTATTTATGTTGGCGCAAATATCTATTACAATGTACCCTATATAAAAAAAGTAGCTGCAAGTGCAACTACTTTTTTTCACAAAAACATTATTATGCACATAACACCTTTAGCGTAGACTTGCGCTTAATGGTACTTGGGAATAAACTGTGAAATTGTTACCATAAGTACCGTGTCTTGAAAATGAGGAAGAAATTAAACCGTTCCAACTTTTGTAGGTAGATCCAGATGTATCTGCTCTTAGAAGTACATTTGAAAAGCTAGCCTGGCTAAAAGAATTACGTCCAGCATCTTCAACACCCTGAACCATTTTTACTGGTTCGTATTGAGAAAATGAGCCATATACAGGCTGATTTGCATATCTAGGGCTTCCATTTACATACATAGTAACCGTACCATTTCCGTTATTAATTATTTTAAGGTTTACCCGATCACCATCTTTAATTGATGTATCATATTGTGTGTTCCAATACTTACTGTTTTGACCTGATTCATTATATCCTGAATTAAGAAATACTTTATATCCACTTGGTGTTTTTGAAATACCACCCTCAACTTTAGATGCTCCAATACCTAGATACCAATTCACATATCCATCTTTAACAACAACTGATTTTGGTAGATTTATATCAGCTGCAATCCCGGTATAACTACTATTTGTAACACTTTTTACAGCACCTTCTGTAGCTGCAAAACTAGTAGTTGAAAACATTGATAGAGAAATTAGAAGTGAACCAACTAGATACATCATTTTTTTCTTACTTTTTCTAAATACTTGATTCATTTTAGATCCCCCATATTTTAAATTATTAAATTGTATGGAAAGTTGGCCAACTAACTACAACTTACAAATTAAAGATATATCAGGTTTCATTTAATGTATATATTTTCCTGTTATAAGTCATTGAAATGTCAAATAAATTTGTTCTTTTATATTTATCAATATAGATGGAGTTGACAGAATAAAGTGGTATGTCTATTTAAATGTAAGAAAATTTTGTTAAAAACCCTATAAAAACTATAAATGTATTGAGGATAATATGTACTATGATTCATTTAGGAGAGAGAAATATGGAATGAAAATAGGGGGGGCAAAGGGGATATCTGAAATGTTTAGAAATGGATTAAAAACAAAGGAAATAAATGAATAATTTTTGTTAAGGAATTCATTGAAATAGTTCGTAGATGAAGGGAAATATATGATTTTAAAAGACATGGATTTCCTATATAAAAGAAGAAAGGGATCCAGTTATGGGAAATATAAATACAAGATTAAAGTTAGATAATGCAGCTATTGAAGGGATGATAGAGGCATTAAAAGATGAAAATGAATGTTTACGTATGGAAGTCGATTATTTAAAGAAGTTAAAGGACTTCGTTCGAAAAGAGATGGAATTTCGGAACAAGACAAAGAAAAAGTAACTTATCTTACAAAATTCGAAGGTATGGAACTTATTAAGATAGTATTAGATAAGTATAATGTTCATTACAATCGCAAAAAAATCAAAGTTCATTTAAAAAGAATGAGTCCAGTATAATACTGGACTCACATTCAAACAGCCGCTTAATTTTTTGTTTAATTCTTCAGGTCCAGTTCATCATAGGCGATCGATTGTTGGCTTGCTACGCTCAGTAATTGTTATTCTTTAACTCATCTTATATTACATTAGTTTAAGTATTGAGAGTAAAAGAATAGGAATAGAAAAATTAATGTTTTGCTAAATAATCTATTAAAGAAACTTAAAGGAATAACAAGTTCTCCTATTGTAAGGATTTTAAGTTTATCCTTATTTAGTCCTTTTATTAATTCTTTTAATGTTTGGAAATTTATTTTATTAACGAAAGACCAACTTGGCACAGCTTTTGTATCTGAACCTATTTTGAAAATGATATGAATACTATGTGCATGAAAACCGCTTATTATTAAAATAAGCATAAACCCTAAAATAATGAACCAAGTCATTTTTCAACATCTCCTTTCAGTATTTAATATTAAGATATTAAAACTGTTGAGGAAGTGTGCTGTTGTCCATGAAAAATATTGTGAATTTGTTGAGGAAATATTGAGAATGTTGCAATGCGATTGATTGTAGGGGAGTTAGAGTTAATAATGCTTGTCAGATTATATGCGTGAAAAAAGGAAATAGGAAAGAGAACAGTTGCGTAGACTGTTCTCTTAAGGAGCGGAAGTGCTGAACATTTTCAATGACAATGATTCAACCATTCCCCTAATAGTATGTGCAAATATTTATAATTTATACAAGAAAGACGGCTATTAAAAATAGCCGCCTTGCCCAGGGAGATTTCAAGAAAATTAGAGATTCATTATGGATACAGATTGGCTGTTACCAATCTACTCTTAGTATTGGAAATAATTACATAAATTATTCGTAGGTTAAAATCTTAATTCATTGTAGGATGAGTGACATGCAAAGTAAAAAGAGCACTTTTTAAAAGTGCTCTTTTTAAGATGTGCATTAGGACTTGAAAGAGGCATCAATGACAATTTAGAAGGAGATATTTCTATACAACATATGGAGGTACAATGAAAGGGTGACGATAAAAAATAAAAAGAGCAGTTAGAATGAACTAACTGCTCAGCTCTAGGGGAAATGAATAGTTTCAATTATCGAGACAATAAAAGGATAAGCAAAAAGGATTGAATTTGAAGAAAGTGTGTTGTTTTAATTGTATTAGGAGTTTTAATCATCGTATAACTATCTCCCCTATATGAATGGATAAATTGGAAAGAAGTCTTTGTATATCCTATAGGCTTAATTCTATGTATGATACTTGGACATTTTGAGTTACTAGAGTTTTATATATGAGTAGGGTTAGTATGTATTGTATGAGGTATCCTTAGGGCAATAGGAATTAGTGTTATATAGAAAAAATAAGTACAGAGGGCATCTAAATGGGACGCTTTTTTATTTTGCATAGAAAAAGGAACCCAGAAGGGTTCCTTTTCTTATTCCGATCTATCTTAAGCGCATATAAGATAATGTTATTTTACATCTTAATATTAGGAATTACAATAAAGAAGTAAAGATTACCGTGAGGTGGTGTAAATAGGAGAAAGAACCATAAGTATTACTGCATGCTCTGGTTGTAATGAGCCTTGCATGTGGATATTAAATGTCTATTAAGTAAATTGGTCAAATTTTTTCTACAGGTGTTTCATAAAGGTAGATTAATTCGTAAATATGAAGCATTACGCTATAAGATAGAAATACTTACAAATTTTAAAAGAATTCCATTTGTGTACCAAGAAGCAAAATATATTTATGATAAAATATAGAAAAAGATGATTAAGAAGGGACAATTAAAGTGAAACCAACAATTTATGATGTTGCGGAAAAAGCAGGTGTATCAATAGCGACTGTATCTAAGGTAATTAATCAAACAGGGCGTATTAGTGAAAAAACAATAAACAAAGTAAATCAGGTAATGGACGAATTAGATTATCAGCCAAGTAGTGTAGCAGCAGCGTTAACAGGTAAAAAAACATATACGATTGGGGTACTTGTCCCAGATATCTCAAATCCATTTTTTGCAGAAGTAGCAAGAGCTTTTGAAAATAGTGCACGAGAATCAGGGTATACACTCATTTTATGTAGTACGGACCATCAAACAAAACGTGAGCACGAATACATTGATTTATTATTTAAAAAGCAAGTAGATGGCATTATTATTGCGACGGAACTAAATGATTATAAACTAGTTAAAAAAATCGTGAACCGAGATTTGCCACTTGTATTATTTACCGTAGATCATCCTTCCATCACGACTCATGTTGTGACAACTGATGATATGAGGGGCGGCTATTTAGCTGGGAATTATCTAACGCAGAAGGGCCATACATCTTTAACGATTATGATGGAGAAGGATAGAAAAAGTAGCTTAGGAAGGCTGAATGGCTTTAAGCAGGCTCTTACAGATTCAGATATCTCATTAGATGATGATGCAATAATTAGCTGCTATTCGACTGTGGAAGATAGCAAACGTGCAAGTAAAGAATTACTTAGCTTGCCTAATAGGCCTACAGCGGTTTTTGCTTGTACAGATTTAATTGCGATATGCCTTATGAATGAAGCAAGAAAACAAGGACTTTCAATTCCGGAAGATTTATCAATAATCGGATTTGATAATACAATTTATGCTGAGATAGCAGATCCTGGGTTAACGACAATTGAACAGCCAATTACACAAATGGCAGCTTGTACGTTTGAACAACTCTTAAAAACGATGGAAATGAAGGAACATGCTAAGCAAAAAATTACTATTATTCCTCAATTAGTAGAGCGATCCTCAGTAAAGGATATTACATGATAGCGTTTTTAATAGCCTATTTGAATGTAACGAAAAGAAGGTCATCGTAACCATGTGCAGTTATGATGACCTTCTTTTTATTTAGAGTTTATACTGAGAATTGCTCGCCGCTTTTCGTATTTAAATCCTGATTCATCTCATTTTCCTTTGGAATAGTAAGGAAATGAGTTAAAAATGCACCAAAGAAGTACAAACCAGCAAAGATCCACATCACGCCGCCTACTCCTAATGGGCCAATGAATGCAGTTACAACTAATGGCCCAACGAATGCTGATAATCCTGAACCTAAATTTAAGACAGACATTGCAGCTCCTTTATTTTCAGGAGATAAAGATGGGACTAATGCTGTAAGAGGTACATAACCGGCAAGTGTTGCTCCATAGCAACATGCAACAAATAATATAGCCCAATAATTATGTCCTACCATTTGTGGTACATAATAGAGTGCAAGAGTTACAATTCCGCAACCGACTCCTCCGAACCATTTAATCGTATTTACCCAGCCAAACTTGTCTCCAACAATACCAAAAATAATATTAAACACCATATTTACAAAGAATAGAGTACCCCAAATTTGAAGCCATTCAGTCATCGTAAAATTATATTTCATCATATAAGTAGGCAGGAAAACAACAAATCCAAACTGAGCGGCCGAGTTTATAATTTTAACAATACCACCTATACCAACTTTAGGATTTTCAAATGCGATGGTAATGCCTTTTAGTAATTCGCTTGATTTGTTAGCGCTGACGGTTTGTGCTTTAAATCTGTCCTTATTTACAACAATTGAGAACAATCCCCCGACGACAACAAAAATTAAGGCGCTCCATAAAGTAGCGATTTCTCCGATTTTAGGAACCATATAGCTAGAATAAAAGGCCCCGATAACACTCAGTCCAAGCTGGAATACGAACCAGAACCAGCCAACTGCTCTTGAAAGCATTTGTTGAGGTGTACTGTAAGATACCCAAACTAGGAAAGAATAAGCAAATAAGGGATAACCAAACCCTCGTAGGGCATAGCAAAGTAATATTACAGGATAATTCATATGTTGAATTCCTATACCGATGAACCCGATTGAACCTAAAATGAATGATACTAAACCAAACGTCATGACTTTTCTTGGTCCCCACATTTGTACAAATACCCCTGAAAACCAAGAAGAAGCAGATACAGTTATTCCGTAAATAGTAAACAAAAATGCAGCATGTTCTAGCGTTAGGCCTCTCTCAACGAGATAAGGGGATAACCATCCTTGTTCTAAACCATCCCCAATCATAAAAACAATAATTCCTATGTATCCCCAAGTTAAATTAGAAGGGATACCAATCCTGTCCATAAATGTTTTGCTTGAACTAATAGCGTTCATTCTCCCACCACCGATAAGTTATTTTTGGTTAAGCGCTTAATTATTTTTGATAAAAAAAGTATACGCTTACATTTTAAGACCGTCAATGAAATTTTTTGACAATTTACAACTTTCTTTTATAGGGGCATTCTATTTACTTATCGGACAATAAAATAATAGTGAGTATGAAAAGAAAGGAATACCTTATAGATGGGAGTTTAGCCTTTAAAAGGCTTCGTTTCCTTTGTTATATCAGTATTTTAAAAGATTATTTTTGTAGTTGTTTAGATTATTTGTTTCTAATTATTAATTTGTATATGGACGTAGTACGTTTACTTACGAAATTTGAAATTCGGATGAAAAGAAGAGTATTCAAAAAAATAAAAATGTTTTCAATTTAGAATCAAGTGTGTATAATGAAGAAAAATAGGGAAAGCGCTTAACTTAATTTGATGTGCTAAACCTTATAGACTTTCATTTTTTTTCTTAAATTTAAATAAAGAGGGAGAAATCATATGAATGTTTTAACGATTGGAATTATTGGTGCTGGACGAATAGGGAAACTGCATGTAGATAACTTGCAGCTGATGCCACAAGTAAAAATTAAAGCGGTTTCAGATGTTGTGATTAGTCATCTAGAAAAGTGGGCCGAGGATAAAGGGATTTCTACTCTGACTACAAACTATCAGGATTTATTAGCAGATCCAGAAATTGATGCTGTCTTTATTTGTTCACCAACAAATACACATGCGCAAATTATAAAAGAAGCGGCTCTTGCGAAAAAACATATTTTCTGCGAAAAGCCTGTTAGTTTCTCAGTAGAAGAAACATTAGATGCATTAGAAGTAGTAAAAGAACAAGGGGTATCTCTTCAAGTAGGTTTTAATCGTCGTTTCGATCCTAACTTCAGGAAAGTCTATGATCTTATTCAACAAGGAGAAGTGGGACACCCACATATTTTAAAAATTACGTCTAGAGATCCACAACCACCAAGTATAGAGTATGTTCGCTCTTCAGGTGGATTGTTTATGGATATGATGATTCATGATTTTGATATGGCTCGTTATGTGATGAATAGTGAAGTCGTTGAAGTATTTGCATATGGCACAACATTAATTGATCCATCCATTCAGGAAGTAAATGATGTTGATACAGCAATTGTCACATTAAAATTTGCGAATGGAGCTTTGGGGGTAATTGATAATAGCCGCCAAGCTGTTTATGGATATGACCAGCGTGTTGAAGTGTTTGGTGAAAAAGGCGCGGTTGCTGCGGATAATTGCTGTCCGACAACAGTACAAGTTTCAAAAACAGAAGGTGTTGTAAAAGACAAGCCGCTTTATTTCTTCTTAGAGCGCTACACGCAAGCTTACATTGAGGAAGTAACACAATTTACAAAGTCAATTATAGAAGGACAAGCTGTTATTTGCAGTGGTAATGATGGGTTACAAGCAGAACGAATTGCGAAAGCTGCGAAGGAATCATTACTAACTGGAAAACCTGTTCAAATTGAACATAAACAGCCTGCATTAAATTAATAAAGAGAGCGCTTACTTCTAGATAGATAAAGAGTAATGAATAGTAAGTTTATAAAAATATGAACTATGTCATTCACTCTTTCATAAAGCATGGGAGGTAGAAACAATGAATCCACTTATTTTTAAAGAAGATTGTCCATTAGACCTAATTGCAGTTGGACGTTTATGCGTTGATTTAAATGCCAACGAAACACAACGTCCTATGGAAGAAACAAGAACATTTACTAAGTATGTGGGAGGTTCTCCTGCGAATATCGCAATTGGTGCGGCGCGTCTTGGCTTACAGACAGGATTTATCGGTAAAGTTTCCGATGATCAAATGGGCCGCTTTATTACAGGATACTTAAAGGATAACAATATTAATACAGATCGGATACATATCGATCGTACAGGTGCGGTGACAGGTCTAGCTTTTACAGAAATTAAAAGCCCTGAAGATTGCAGTATTTTAATGTACCGCGACAATGTTGCAGATTTAAATCTTGATCCAACAGAAGTTTCTGAGGACTATATTAAACAATCAAGAGCTCTCTTAATTTCAGGAACGGCTTTAGCGAAAAGTCCTTCTCGCGAAGCGGTATTTTTAGCACTAGAATATGCGCGTAAGCATGATGTAGTCGTATTTTTTGATGTGGATTACCGCCCTTATACATGGCAGTCAGAAGCTGAAACGGCTGTGTATTACAATCTAGCAGCTGAAAAATCTGATGTCATTATTGGAACGCGTGAAGAATTCGATATGATGGAAAAACTATTAAACTATGAAAAATCTAATGACCAAGTTACGGCTGAAAGATGGTTTTCTCATCATGCGAAAATCGTTGTAATTAAACATGGCGGGGATGGGTCAATCGCTTATACGAGAGACGGTCAATCTCACAGAGGCGGTATCTTTAAAACAAAGGTGTTAAAGACGTTTGGCGCTGGCGACTCGTATGCTTCTGCATTTATTTATGGCTTAATGCAAGGGCTTGAGATCCCTCAAGCGATGCGATTAGGTGGTGCTTCTGCTTCGATTGTTATTTCTAAACATAGCTGTTCGGATGCAATGCCAACAAGGGCAGAGATTTCTGCATTCATGGAAACGGCTGAGGAAATTGTATAGAAACATCATAAACCATTAATTAAGCAAGGGCGTATCCTATTGGACGCTTCTACATTACATAAAAGGGAGAGAATGAATATGACAGTACAAACAGCACAAATTGTAAAAAACTACATTGGCGGCGAATGGGTAGAATCCATTTCAACTAAGATGGAAGCTGTATATAATCCTGCAACAGGAGAAGTAATTGCTCAAGTACCACTTTCAACAAAAGTAGATGTTGAACAAGCTGTATTAGCAGCAAACGAAGCGTTCAAATCTTGGTCTAAAACTGCTGTACCAAAACGCGCTCGTATTCTATTTAAATATCAACAATTACTAGTAGATAACTGGGAAGAGTTAGCGAAACTAATTACGATTGAAAACGGAAAAAGCTATAACGAGGCTTACGGTGAAGTTCTTCGTGGTATTGAGTGCGTGGAGTTTGCTGCAGGCGCTCCGACATTAATGATGGGAAAACAGCTTCCTGATATTGCAACAGGTATTGAGTCTGGCATGTATCGTTACCCAATTGGTGTTATAGGCGGGATTACACCTTTTAACTTCCCAATGATGGTTCCGTGCTGGATGTTCCCACTTGCAATTGCTTGTGGTAATACATTTGTATTAAAACCTTCAGAGCGTACACCACTTCTAGCAGCAAGATTAGCAGAATTAGCTGAAGAAGCAGGCTTACCAAAAGGTGTATTAAATATCGTAAATGGCGCTCACGATGTAGTAAACGGTCTTCTGGAACATAAATTAGTGAAGGCAATTTCATTTGTAGGTTCTCAGCCTGTGGCAGAATATGTATACAAAAAAGGAACAGAAAACTTAAAACGCGTGCAAGCATTAGCAGGTGCGAAAAACCATTCCATTGTATTACATGATGCGAATCTTGAACTAGCAACAAAGCAAATTATTAGTGCTGCATTTGGTTCAGCTGGTGAGCGTTGTATGGCTGCTTCTGTTGTAACAGTAGAAGAAGAAATTGCAGATCAATTAGTTGAAAGACTCGTAGAAGAAGCAAATAAAATTGTCATCGGAAATGGTCTTGATGAAGATGTATTTTTAGGACCAGTTATTCGTGATAACCATAAAGAGCGTACAATTGGTTACATCGATTCAGGTGTAGAACAGGGCGCTACATTAGTTCGTGATGGACGCGAAGATACGGCTGTAAAAGGAGCTGGCTACTTCGTTGGCCCAACAATTTTTGACCATGTTACAAAAGAAATGAAAATCTGGCAAGATGAGATTTTTGCTCCTGTTTTATCTATTGTTCGAGTGAAATCATTGGATGAAGCGATTGAAATTGCCAATGAGTCTCGTTTTGCAAATGGAGCTTGCATTTATACCGATAGCGGGGCAAGTGTACGTCAATTCCGTGAAACAATTGAATCAGGTATGTTAGGTGTGAATGTTGGGGTTCCAGCACCGATGGCATTCTTCCCGTTCTCTGGCTGGAAAGATTCTTTCTATGGAGATCTTCATGCGAACGGTACTGACGGCGTTGAGTTTTATACTAGAAAGAAAATGCTTACATCTCGTTGGGAAAAGTAATCATGAAGAGAGAAGTAGAATCTCTCTAGGTGCTTGGAAGCGAAAGTAAGGAAGGTAGTAAAACATAAGAAGGAAGTATTAGGAGTCTATCAAATTCCTGATACTCCTTTTTCATATGTAGAATGACTGATAGAGATAGAAAGGAGCAAACAATATGCAAACTGTTAGAATGACGACGGCACAAGCTTTGGTGAAATTTTTGAATCAGCAATACGTAGAGTTTGATGGAGAACAACAAAAGTTTATTAAGGGAATCTTTACGATTTTTGGTCATGGAAATGTAGTAGGCCTTGGTCAAGCTTTAGAAGAAGACGCTGGGGAATTAGAAGTATATCAAGGGAGAAATGAGCAAGGAATGGCAAATGCTGCGATGGCGTTTGCAAAACAAAAACACAGAAAACAAATTATGGCATGTACTTCTTCTGTTGGTCCTGGATCAGCAAATATGATTACCTCTGCTGCAACAGCTTCTGCAAATAATATTCCCGTTTTACTACTTCCAGGTGATGTATTTGCAACAAGACAACCTGATCCTGTTCTTCAACAAATTGAACAAACACATGACTTATCTATTTCTACGAATGATGCTTTTCGTGCGGTAAGTAAGTACTGGGACCGGGTAAATCGTCCTGAACAATTGATGACGGCTATGATTCAAGCCATGCGTGTTTTAACGAATCCGGCAGATACAGGAGCTGTAACAATTTGTTTACCACAAGATGTCCAAGGGGAAGCGTGGGATTTTCCAAGTTACTTCTTCCAAAAGCGCGTTCACCGTATTGAGCGTCGTCTACCTACAAAAGCCAGTTTAGTGGATGCGGTTGAAATGATTAAGAGAAAGAAAAAGCCAATTATGATTTGCGGTGGTGGAGTAAGATACGCAGAAGCGACAGAGGAACTGAAACAGTTTGCTGAGGCATTCCGTATTCCATTTGGAGAAACGCAAGCAGGGAAAAGCGCGATTGAAAGTTGTCATCCATATAATCTTGGCGGCATTGGGGTAACTGGGAATTTAGCAGCTAATACAATTGCAAAGGAAGCGGATCTTGTTATTGGAATCGGGACAAGATTTACTGATTTTACAACGGCATCTAAGCAATTGTTCCAGAATAAAGAGGTTGAGTTTTTAAACATCAACATTTCGGAATTCCATGCGAATAAGCTTGATGCATTGAAGGTGATAGCAGATGCAAAAGAAACACTTCTTGCTCTAATAGATGAACTGCAATCGATTGAGTATCAATCTAGTTACACAGTAGAAATCACTGATGCAAAAGAGGCTTGGGAAACAGAATTAGCACGTCTACATAATATTCGCTTTACAGGTCAAGGTTTCACGCCGGAAGTTGAAGGTCATTTCGATGAGAATTTAAATGAGTATGTAGACGCACTTGGTACAGAATTAACACAGACTACGGTCATTGGACAAATCAATACATTACTTGATGAAGATGCAATTATTGTTGGCGCGGCAGGAAGTCTTCCGGGTGATTTACAAAGAATGTGGGCATCAAGAAAACCAAATACATATCACATGGAGTATGGATACTCTTGCATGGGTTATGAGGTTGCGGGCGCACTAGGTGCAAAGATAGCTGAACCATCGAAGGAAGTATATGCAATGGTAGGGGATGGTAGTTACCAGATGCTTCATTCTGAGCTTGTCACAAGTCTTCAAGAAAATAAAAAAATTAACGTCTTATTGTTTGATAACTCCGGATTTGGCTGCATTAATAACTTACAAATGGGAAACGGTATGGGCAGCTTTGGAACAGAATTTCGCTACCGAAACCAGGAAACTAGTAAATTAAACGGGGCTATTATGAAAATTGATTTTGCAGCTAGCGCGGCTGGATATGGTGTAAAAACGTATCATGTTACATCAATAGAACAATTACGGGAAGCACTTATAGATGCGAAAAAACAAACAATTTCTACATTAATTGATATTAAAGTATTACCAAAAACAATGACAAATGGATACGAGTCATGGTGGCATGTAGGTGTTGCAGAAGTATCTAAAAGTCAAAGTGTACAAGCTGCGTACGAGAGTAAAGTAAGTAACTTGCAACAGGCAAGGTCATATTAGATTAGGATACAAAGAGAGCTTTTATCTACATGCATATTGTCTAGGAAGCTCTCTTTTTAACAATCAGATAAGAGAAGTTGGCAAGTTTCTATCACATTTTGTAAAGAGGAGAGACAAGGGGATGTTCAAAGAAAATACAATTAAGCTTGGAATTGCACCAATTGCTTGGACAAATGATGATATGCCGGAGCTAGGAGCAGAAAATACGTTTGAACAATGTATTAGTGAGATGGCACTAGCTGGATTTAATGGAAGTGAAGTAGGGAATAAATACCCGAGAAATACAGTTGTATTAAAAAAATCTTTGGAATTACGAAACTTGGAGATTGCTAGTGCATGGTTTAGTACGTTTTTAACAACGAAGCCGATTGAAGAGACGGTAGAAGAATTTATTAAGCATAGGGATTTCTTGCATGACATGGGTGCAAAAGTCATCGTTGTTTCAGAGCAAGGGCATAGTATTCAAGGTTTAATGGATGTACCACTATTTAAAAATAAGCCTGTTTTTACAGAAGAAGAGTGGGAAAAGCTAGCGGATGGGTTACATCACCTCGGTAAATTAGCTCAGGAAAAGGGGCTGCATATTGTATACCATCACCATATGGGTACGGGTGTTCAAACAACGGCAGAAATTGAAAAGTTAATGGATATGACGAATCCAGAGCTTGTATCCCTACTTTTTGATACAGGTCATCTTGTTTTTTCAGGAGAAGAGCCGCTTTATGTTTTGAAAAAATATTTACCTCGTATTAAACATGTACATTTAAAAGATATTCGCCAGGAAGTAGTAGATGCTGTAAAGGAAAACAATTTAAGCTTCTTGCAGGCAGTGAAGAATGGTGCATTTACAGTTCCTGGAGATGGCGTAATTGTATTTGATGAAGTGTTTACTACCCTTGCGAACTCTGAGTATAAAGGATGGTTTGTGGTAGAAGCAGAGCAAGACCCAGCTTTAGCGAATCCTTTTGAATACGCATTAAAGGCCCGAAAATTTATACAAGAAAAAGCACGTCTTTAATTTCCGCATTTTGAGATTATCCCTAAGTTAATGATATGACAATCAACAGGTCTTTTTTACAAAAGGAATAAAAAGACGAGAAGGTTGATTTTACATTTAATAAATAATATTGAAATAGGTGAGTATGTAATGCCATTAGTTCAAATGAAAGATATTTTAATAAAGGCAAATCAAGAGAAATATGGGGTTGGAGCTTTCAGTGTCGCTAATATGGAAATGGTAATGGGAGCTATTCAAGCAGCAGAAGAGTTACATTCGCCGCTTATTCTACAAATTGCGGAAGTTCGTTTGAATCATTCGCCAATTCATATGATTGGCCCTTTGATGGTAGCTGCAGCGAAAAAAGCAACTGTTCCAGTAGCAGTTCACTTTGATCACGGTATGACGTTTGAAAAAATTAAAGAGACATTAGAAATTGGTTTTAGTTCGGTTATGTTTGATGGCTCTCACTATCCGTTAGAAGAGAATATCCAAAGGACAAAAGAAGTTGTGGAGCTTGCGAAACAGTACGGAGCGACAGTAGAGGCTGAGATTGGCAGAGTAGGTGGTAGTGAGGACGGATCAGAAGATATTGAAATGATGCTGACAAGTACTAAAGAAGCAAAAAGATTTGCAGAAGAAACAGATGTTGATGCGTTAGCTGTTGCGATTGGAAATGCGCACGGGATGTACAATGGAGACCCTGATTTACGATTAGACCGCTTGCAGGAGATTAATGGGATAGTCGATATTCCTTTAGTATTACATGGTGGGTCTGGCATTAGCCCAGAGGATTTCAAGCAATGTATTCAACATGGTGTTCGAAAAATTAATGTAGCAACAGCGACGTTTCAGAATATAGTTTCTGCGGTTAACGCTGCTGTCCTAAATACTCCTTATTCAGATTACTTTACGTATCATCAAGATGTAATTGAGTCCGCATACGAAAACGTTAAAAATCATATGCTCATTTTCGGAAGTGAAAACAAAGCACAACCAGAAAAGCTTTCTTCATTATTTAGTTAGCTGACAAAGGTAGAGAATGATAGATTAGCCATAAAAAAAAGGGGGAGAACATCATGTTAGGTAAATTAGGTAAATTAAATGAAGGGTATAATGTATTAACAGAAATGAACGGTCAATGCAGTGATATGTTAATGGATATAGGTATATATAAGATGTCTAATGGAAAAGAAGAGTTGTTATTTGATAATAAGAATGAAACGGCAGTACTTTTACTAGAAGGGGCAATACGTTTAGAGTGGGATGGAATGGAACAAGTTATTCAAAGGCAGTCTGTTTTTGAAGAAAATCCTTGGTGTTTACATGTGGCTAAAAATGTGAAGGTTACAATTACTGCTCTTTCAGATAGTGAAGTGCTTGTCCAAAAAACAGATAATGACCAAGAATTTGCGTCCAAGTTGTATAATCCAAATGAGTGTCAAAGTGTTGTAGCTGGAGAAGGCGTATGGGAGGGAACAGCGCAGCGTGTTATTCGTACGATTTTTGACTATAACAATGCAGCATATTCTAATCTGGTAGTAGGAGAAGTTATTTCTTATCCAGGGCGATGGTCCAGTTACCCACCGCATCATCATGACCAACCAGAGGTATATTATTATCGCTTTAACAAGCCACAGGGATTTGGATGTGCAATGGTAGGTGAGGACGCTTATCGCGTTGTACATAATAGCTTTATTACAATTCCAGGTGAGCTAGACCACCCACAAGCAACTGCACCTGGATATGCAATGTATTTTTGTTGGATGATTCGGCACCTTGAGAATAACCCATGGAATGATCGTATCATGGAGGAAGACCACAAGTGGTTATTAGAACCAAACGCGAAAATTTGGCCAGAAAAGGAATAGACGAAAATAAATACGAGCACTCCTATTTTTAGTTTAGCGAGTGCAAATATTCAAAAAGAAACTTCAATAGTAACACAAGAAGTGACGCAATACTCAAATGGAAACACTGGTGGTTAATAGAAAGGCTGCACTGGAACTTAGCGAAAAACCTTGCAATTTTGTCGGAATGCAAGGTTTTTTCTTTATTCCAATTTTATTTCACCTTAATACTGATGTGAAATGAAATTGAGGATTTACAAAGAATTTACTATACGAATAAAAAAGAACATTGATTGTTAGCTGTATGCCTGACAAATTTTGTATTCGTTAGAAAAGGAATTTGAACTGTACAATCGAACGTGAAATTTTAACGAATTTTCCAAAAGAATTCTCCTTTCTCAAGCGTGTGAAGGGCGTAGCCCAACGGTAGGTGGGAGATGAATTTCGGTTTGGCGTAGCCAAAAGTTTTTCCTTTTTATTTTGCCTCATCAGTCTTATAAATGATAAAGGCTGGTATATAAATGACCATTCAGTATTCTTGTTGTATTATCACCTTGTGTTAGTCGTGAAATACAGAAGAAATGTGTTTGATGATGATATTAGAGGACATCCATTCATTGAAGCAGAAAAAAATGTTTTCAGGATAGATGTCCTTTTTGTATTAAAAAAAGAATATATTTTCTCAACAGGACAAATAGTAATTATCTATAAGTGTTACTTATAGGGATAATAGGAGAATAGAAATTAATGATAAAGGAGAATGCGAAATGTTAACAGTAATATCTAATAGTGATCTAGCTAAAATCCGTGAAGAAGATGTAGATGTATTAAAGGTAATGTCGCATCCGGTTCGATTAAAAATCATAAGTGAATTAATGCATCATAAAATGTGTAATGTTACACAGTTAACAGAAATATTAGGACTTCCACAGTCCACTGTTTCACAACATTTAGCAAAATTAAAAGGAATCGTACTCCGTGCAGATAGAAGAGGTTTAGAGATGCACTATTATATTGAGAATGCTAAAGCTCGTCAGATTGTAGAAATTTTAGGATTATAGGTCAATTTTTCAGAGTGTCTTTTCTTGTTGGTAAAAAGCTCACTCACATATTGATGAATTAGATAAGAAACCATAACTCTACTATGGAATAAACAACATAAGAAATTCTAACATCATCTGGAAAGAGATTAATATGTAATATTGCATTTGTTAGTCTGTATCTATATTGGTAGATAAAAGCCACCAATATAAATAAAAAGGACATGCAGTCGTAACTGCCGCCCTTTTAGGAGGAATTCAAGATACCAACAGGACGCGTATTGGTAAACAGGTTCAAAAATAGTATATGTGTTAAGAAAAAGTCCTATACAAAAAATTACTGTAAGCAAGCCTATTTATATGTGAAATAAAGAAGGGCCGTCCTATTTGGAGGGCTCTTCTCGTTTAAAGAATTAATATTCAAATAGTTTATTCAGTGAACTACTCGCCACTTAGCAAAGCTTGAAGTGGGAGCTTCTCAGTTCCACGACGAAAGTAACCTTTCGTCTCCTTGAGCGTTACTTCGGGGTGTTCCACCCCTAGATGTCCAACGCATGGATGCTCTTTTGGTACGGTTGATATTTTACGCAGGAACCGAATGGCTTGGTTTTCGCACTCTATTTTCTTCCTGCAACCTTCTATATCAAGTTATCAAAGAACTTCATATAGCTAGTTTATCAAAAGTTTTTGGCTATGCCAAACCGAAATTCATCTCCCACCTATCGTTGGGCTACACCCTTCACACGCTTGAGGAAGGAGAATTCTTTCGGGGAATACGTTAAATTTTGAATTTCACGTCTTCTTTTTTCTATTTAACAATTGTATACTAATTACCCTCAATTATTAATTGAGGGTAAAGAAGTAACTGTTGAGACTAAGTTTACTGAAAAAGAAAAAAGGTTTTGTAAAGCTAGCCATTACTTTCATTGGTACTAAACAGCAAGAAAGAGAAATAGTAGTGTTTGAAGACTTATTACATAAAGGTCAAGTAATTGTAACATACCCTGATGTTAATCAGATTTGGAAAAAGAAAAACAAATTTGCACACTATACTTGGCATATAGATGAGACTTATATCAAAGTCAAAGGAGAGTGGGGTTATCTTTATTGTACAAGGGAGCAAGATGGAGTTAATGATGAATAGTTAATTTCATAATTAAGAAATAGTTAAGAAATAGTTAAGCCCGGTTTAAAATTTGCTTTCTATACTAAAAACATAAGCATACAAGAAAGTTGGTGTTCTTACATGAGCGCAATAATAAAGACTACAAATTTAACAAAGATTTATGGCAATCAGAAATCAGTGGATAATCTTAATATAACCGTAAATCAAGGAGAAATTTACGGCTTTTTAGGTCGAAATGGTGCAGGGAAGACGACTACAATTAGGATGTTATTAGGATTGATAAAGCCCACCCATGGAAAGATTGAAATATTTGGAGAAGATTTATTAAAAAATCAAAAAGAAATCCTTAAAAGAATTGGGTCTATTGTTGAAGTTCCTGGATTTTATGAGAATCTTACAGCACGGGAAAATCTACTAATTAATGCAAAAATTATTGGGATACACAAAAAAAATGCAATTGATGAAGCGTTAGAAATCGTGGGATTGCAACATGAAACTAAAAAGCTTGTGGGTAAATATTCTTTAGGGATGAAGCAAAGATTAGGGATTGCTAGATCTCTTCTTCATTACCCAGAATTACTAATATTAGATGAGCCTACTAATGGTTTGGACCCAATAGGAATTAAGGAAATTAGAAGATTGATACAAAATTTAGCTAAAGAAAGAAAAATTACTTTATTAATATCCAGCCACATTTTATCGGAAATAGAACAGTTAGTAGATCATATGGGGATCATTCATGAAGGTAAGCTCTTAGAGGAAATCGAATTTAACAGCCTTAGAAAAAAGAATCGCAAATATATTGAGTTTCAAGTATCGAATGACAATAAAGCTACAAAAATCTTAGAGAAAAACTTTGGTATTTTTGATTATGAAGTTCATAATGAGGGGATTATTCGCGTTTATTCTAAACTTGGGCAACAAGGAGATATTAATAAAATATTTGTACAAAATGATATTCAGGTTTTGAAAATCTTGATGAGTGAAGACAGATTAGAAGATTACTTCACAAAATTAGTTGGAGGTGGAACAATTGGTTAATCTGTTATATACAGAATTATTAAAGTTAAAACGATCCCATATGTTCTTAATTAGTATTCTCGGTGCATCGGTAGTACCTTTTATGGTAGTAGTAGCATCATTTGTAAGCTTAAAAACTAAACATCCTACTCCTACTATTGTATTTAGTCAATTGTTTGGTGAAGTAAATTTATATACTGTTCTAATAATAGGAGTACCACTATATGGGGTAGTAACCGCCTACCTATTTATTCGGGAATATACAGAAGATACATTAAAGAATTTATTAACTATACCTGTATCACGTATGAATTTTCTTATAAGTAAATTCCTACTTCTATTTTCGTGGATTATGATGTTAACTTTTGTAGCATGGGGATTAACATTATTATTAGGGATAATATTTCAATTTGATGGACTAAGTTCATCCTTAATAAGGGAATCTTTTGTACAGTTTTTGATAGGTGGATTATTGCTTTTTATTTTATCAACACCAATCATACTTTTAACAATTGTACTTAAGAATTACGTACCGACCATTGTATTTACAGTTGTAATAACCATGATTAATTTAATGACAGCAAATTCAGAACATAGAGGATTGTTTCCATGGGCAGCAGCAGGTGATATCTCAAGAAATACGCTTCAGCCCACTTATCCTCCCGAGTACTCCTATATAGGTATATTCGGAACATCTATTATTGGATTAGTATTATTGATTTCATATTTTAAAAAGGTAGATATTCATTAAGAATAATAAAATGGGACCATCTAAAACTATTAGGTAGTAACAAAAAGTAGATTAAAAAATTTTAATTAGCGTTTGATTTATATATATGGTAAGGAGGAGTTTGAAAATGTCTTTTTCTCAGTTCAATATTGATGCTTTTCGAGCCGTTAACGATTTAGGTAAACAGTACCCATTTCTCAATTCTACTATGACGTTCGTGGCAGAATATATGGTATATTTCTTAGCTTTAATTATTGTAGTGTATTGGTTTACTCGATCTAACCAAAATCGAATGATGGTTGTTCAAGCGATGATTGCTTTTGTGATTGCTGAGGTTATCGGGAAAATAGCAGGAAAGTTACATTCAAATTATCAACCATTTGCAGAGTTACCCAATGTTAATAAATTGGTAGAGCATGCTGTTGATAATTCATTTCCAAGTGACCATACAATTTTATTCTTTTCAATTTGTTTTTCATTTTGGCTTGTTCATAAAAAGATTGGTTGGCTATGGATTACACTTGCATTCTGTGTAGCCATTTCTCGTATTTGGGTAGGAGTTCATTATCCTTTCGATGTTATAACAGGTGCTATATTAGGGATTGTTTCAGCGATAATTGCTTATTGGTTAGTACCAAAAGTTACTTTCTTGAAAAGAATACTTTCTATATATGAAAAAGGGGAAAACTACATTTTACCTGCAAAAGATAAATCAAAAAATTTTTAAGGAAAAACATCTGAATTATAAGTAGCTTTTTGCTTATATTGTTAATTTGATGTTAGATAAAGATGCAACATTTCTAGGACAATTGAAGTGGCTTAAACTTGCCACTTCAATTGCCCTAGAATAACTGAGTAAAAATATGGTTTATATATGTATCATAAATACGAATAACGTTTTCTTGGTAAGAATTTACTCATTACAATTTTTTTGGAAGACTAAACCTCATAGACATACCCCACATCATTTTCACTCCAAAAATGAATTTCATACTTAAGTTAAAACAGTTATAAGGGATAGGATAACATTGGTGTTCATTCCTTTTTGTAATAATTGTGGATATACATAATTATTTTTTTGAAAACAATTTACAGTAATATTACGTTTTTTAGAGGAGAAATCAAGTTGTCAAAATCACTAATAAATATGATTTATTAGTGATTTTGGCAACTTGAGAAAATAATTCGTTTATTATTTTGATTACAATATAAGGTAGTATTAGAATGCAGCGTGGAAAGTTAGAGAAAATAAACTGCATATCAAAAGGAGGATGATTTTGGATAGTTATGTTTGGATTATGAATATCAGAATAAAAAACTATACAATTTAATGAGTGGTAGTGTACATTTGGACGTGTAATTCGCGATAGAAATCCTAGTGGCAAATTATTTCTTAAAGTAGTGTGTTAGGCTCTAACCACAGGAACTGCCATGAACGTTAGGGATTTAGATATTCTACGTTTCAAACATAGCAAAGGCGTTAAAATCTGAATAATTAGAATTAAGTCAAATTAAATGGGGAGTCCTTATGAAGAAAATTTTAGTTATATTTCAAAATGGGAATTACTCGAGGCTATTTTTTGCATCTTTTACTTCACAAATGGGTAGTACAATTGGTTTAACTGCACTTATGTTTTATTTTTTAAATCGTTTTTCGCACCAACCTGCATATGCTACTATTACGGAGTTGATGTTGTCTTTGCCCACATTAGTAGTATTTTTTCTTGTTGGTGTAGTTACTGATAGGATTGATCGACAAAAAATAGCTCAAAATTGTGATTGGATTTGTTCTATATTATCGCTTTTATTATTGTGGTCTCTTTTTCTAAACTGGATGCCAGTAGCATTTGCGCTGTTATTTTTAAGAAGTATGGTAAAGAGCTTTTTTACACCCGCGCAATCATCCCTTGTACAAGGTGTTTTAACAAGAGATGATTATGCTACTGCAGTTGGTTTGAATCAGATGGTTACAAGTTTGTTTATGCTTTTTGGTAGTGGTATCGGGATTTATTGTTATTGGGTAATCGGTATTTATGGTGCAATCTTAATTGATGCAATTAGTTTTTTTATTAGTGCTCTTCTTATAAAATCTTGTAGAATGTCAGAAGAAATTCGAATGCCAAACGGAAAACATAACATCAAGGATTTGAACATTTCAATTGTAATGAAGGATTTTGTGAAGGGAATACGTTATATTTTGAACCACAACTTGTTACTTACACTTATCTCCGGATTTATAGTTTTTGGAATTTTAAATGGAGGGCTCTCAGTGATGCAGGTATTTATTTTAAAATACAAACTAGCCCCAAGAAACTATGAAGAAGTTTCAATTATATTAAGTATAGTCTTTGGTATAGGGATTTTACTTGGTAGTGTTATAGCATCTATACTTTCTCAAAAAATAAAGCTTTATCATTTACTAATTTTAGCTTTGTTTATTGGAGGAGGAGCGACTATTTTGAGCTCATTAGTCAATACAGTTTGGCTGTATGTTATTTGTACAGGCATAGTTGCCCTAGCACTTCCGATGATTAATGTAGCTATTGGAGGTTGGATTCCGAAAATAGTAAATCCAAAAATGATGGGAAGAGTACACGGGTGTATTAATCCTTTGATGATGCTCTCACAGTCACTAACCTTACTTTTTATTGCTGGATTTTACCCAGGTATTCTTGCAGTTGAAACTCTTTTTTGGATAGTTGGCGGATGTTTAATATTTGTAGGAGTTTTTTACATGATTAGCATTCCACGATTAATGAAAGTAGAAAAATCAGTTAGCATAACGCTCGAATAATTGTAGTTGATCAATTAATTTAACTAGGATTTGTGAGGGGTTTTATGGAAATTTTTGTTACCAAAATTAAAGATATAAATGATCGAAAATTAGAAAAAACTTGTTCGTGGATAGATGAAGAGAAAAGATATAGAATAAAAAAACTTATTAATAAAAAAGATAAAATTAGAACCTTGATTGGTGAATTACTAGTAAGGACTCTAACAAATAAAAAGCTTAAAATCGGTAATGAAAGAATAGTATGGGGGAAAAATCATTATGGAAAACCTTATTTAAAGGGGTATCCGAATTATTACTTTAACATTTCACATTCGGGAGAATTTGTAGTATGTGCAATTAGTAATAACCCTGTTGGAATTGACATTGAACAAATAAAACATATTGAATACGAAGAAATAGCAAAAAGTTTTTTCTGTGATAGTGAATATGCTTATATACAAAAAGGTGATGTTAATTATCAATTGAGAAAGTTTTATGAGGTATGGACATTGAAAGAGAGTTATATTAAATGCTATGGAAGCGGATTATCAATGTCACTAAAATCATTTTCTATTAATATAGATAGTCACAAAGCTGTTCGTATACTTTCCGATAATAGAGAAAAGAGTAATTCTTATTCAATGGCGATTTTTGATGTAGAGTTAGAATACAAAATGGCTGTATGTTCATTAAATGAAGAAATTTCTAGTAATATAACAGAGATTAACCAAGATATTATTATTAATGATTTTTACAAACTTTTATCAGATAGAGGTGCATTTTAATGATGTTATTTTGTTTGCCTTATGCAGGAGGATCCGAAGCGTTATATTATAAATGGGGTGATTATCTAACCCCATCTATAAATCTATGTCCAGTACTGTTAAAAGGAAGAGGGAAAAGATTCAATGAACCATTTTATAATAGCTTAGAAGAAGCGGTAGATGACATCTTTGATAATATTCGGGATAAAATATGTGAGGAAGATTATGCAATTTATGGACATAGTATGGGGAGCCTATTAGCGTATGAATTATACTATAAAATAATAGGAATGGGATTCAAGAAACCCAAGCATATCTTTTTTTCTGGATACAAAGCACCGAGTGAAAGGGAAAAGAAAGAGATAACTTATAATTTACCAAATAACGAGTTTAAAAATAGAGTTATAGAATTAGGGGGAACACCAGAAGAATTAATTCGTAACGAAGAATTGTTCGAATTTTTCATTCCTTTACTAAAACATGATTTTAAAATAGTTGAAACATATGAATATAAAGAAAAAGCGGACAAAATCACATGCGATATTACTGTATTAAACGGAACAGAAGATTTAATTAGTCTAAAAGGCATAATTGGTTGGAAGAAGCATACTTGTGGAAATTTTAAGATTTATAATTTGGAAGGAAATCATTTCTTTATAAATAACAATGTGAAAAAAATTACAACAATAATAAATGATACGTTAACTGAGGTTGTGAACTACTCGCCATTTAGCAAAGCTTGAAGTGGGAGCTTCTCAGTTCCACGACGAAATTAACTTTTCGTCTCCCTGAGCGTTACTTTGGGGTGTTCCACCCCTAGATGTTCAACGCATGGATGCTTTTTTGGTACGGTTGATATTTTACGCAGGAACCGAATGGCTTGGTTTTCGCACTCTATTTTCTTCCTGCAACTTTCTATATCAAGTTATCAAAGAACTTCATATAGCTAGTTTATCAAAAGTTTTTGGCTATGCCAAACCGAAATTCATCTCCCACCTATCGTTGGGCTACGCCCTTCACACGCTTGAGGAAGGAGAATTCTTTCGGGGAATACGTTAAATTAGATTCCTCAGATATATATCAATAGTTATCATTACTTATTCATTTTCTTAATTATGTGCTGTAGTAGCGTTATCTGTAACTTGATATGAGTTTTAATATTTGTCTTTAATTAAATTACTGTAAAAAATTCTGATTATTTTAATTTTTTAGATAAATTTTTATCATATGTTTTTTGTATGAAAATAAGGAAATTTTTCTCGTAGTAAGTTAAATTTTTTTATAGAATTCCTTTTAGTAACTTCTAAATAGGGGGGATTGTATACCTTGTTATGAACGATGAATTTTTTATTTAATTCATTCTCTATATTTTTAACAGTAATAAAATAATAAATAATTTTGGTAATGGATAATTACTAAAAAAGGGGAAATCCAACATGTCTATTAAGAATTCTGGTGAAATAAACAAGGGTGGTATAAGAACTTACGATGAGATTACAGTAGCAGAGCAAGATATGATATTAAATAAATTCAATTCCACAAAAACCGAATATCCAAGAAATAAGACCATAAACCAGCTATTTGAAGAACAAGTGGAGAGAACACCTGAAAATATTGCAGTTGTGTTTAAAGATAAACAACTCACATACAGGGAACTTAACGAGAAATCCAATCAATTAGCAAGGATGTTAAGGAATAAGGGTGTTAATACAGATGCTATTATAGGATTAATGATTGATAGATCACTTGAAATGATAATTGGAATAATGGGTATTTTAAAATCTGGAGCAGCTTACCTCCCAATTGATCCTGATACTCCAAAAGCAAGAATTGATTATATGTTACGGGATAGTCATACCATGATTTTATTGACTCAAGAGAAATTCATTAAGAAAATCGAATATGATTTAGAAATAATCAATTTGGACGAGCTAGATTCAAGTGACTTAAGTACAGATAATCTGAAACATGTAAATCGTTCTGATGATACAGCTTATATTATTTATACATCGGGTTCTACTGGAATACCAAAGGGAGTTATCATTTCGCATTATAGTGCTATAAGAGTCGTTCGAAATACAAATTACATAGAAATAAAAAATAATGATACCATTCTACAGCTTTCGAATTATTCTTTTGATGGATCAATTTTTGATATATATGGTGCTCTGTTAAATGGGGCGAAATTAGTAGTGATAGAAAAAGATACAGTCACGGATATAAATAAGCTTGGAAATATAATTAAGCAAGAAAACATAAACGTAATGTTTATTACAACTGCTTTATTTAATGCGCTTGTAGGTATGAAAATAGATTGTTTAATCAATATAAGAAAAATATTATTTGGTGGAGAAAGAATTTCAGTCTCCCATGCAAGAAAAGCATTAGAATTTCTGGGGAAAGATAAACTCATTCATGTATACGGACCAACGGAAAGTACTGTTTTTGCCACATATTACTTTATAAATGAAATAGATGAGGATGTTGACACTCTACCTATAGGTAAACCGTTAGCAAATACTTCAGTTTACATAGTAGATGAAAAGAAAAATTTACTTCCTATTGGTGAACCTGGAGAACTTTGTATTTCTGGTGATGGATTAACTAAAGGGTACTTAAATAATGAGCAGCTAACATTAGAGAAATTCGTTAAAAACCCATTTGCAGAAGGAGAGCGTTTATACCACACAGGAGATTTGGCTAGGTGGTTACCTGATGGGAATATTGAATTTATAGGAAGAATTGACCATCAAGTAAAGGTTCGGGGATTTAGGATTGAACTTGGAGAGATAGAGAGTCAGTTATTAAAGCATCAAAATGTAAAAGAAACTGTAGTTGTAGCAAGAGAAAAAAAGGACAAGAGTAATTATATTTGTGCATATCTAACATTAGTAGGAGAAGTTACTGTTGAAGAATTAAGAAGATTTTTAGGTGAAAAGTTACCTGATTATATGATTCCTACTTATTTTCTTAAGTTAGATAAAATGCCGTTAACAGCAAATGGAAAAATAGATAAAAAGTCTTTACCTGAACCAGATCAAAGTTTTAATACCGAGGTTGAATATGAGGAACCAAGAAATGAGATTGAAAAACAGCTCGTTTTAATGTGGCAGGAAACTTTGAATATAAATAAAGTTGGTATTAATGACAGTTTTGCAGTTCTTGGTGGGCATTCGATAAACGCAATGGAGTTTTTATCTAAAATGAATGACAGGTTAAGTGTTGATTTACCATTAAAGGAACTGTTTAGATTATCTACAATAAAGAAAATAAGTGCTTACATCGAAACAAACAAGGGAGAAATTATAGAGAACCGACAATTTACAAAAACTACAGATTTAAAGAATTTACATGAACCTTTCCCACTTACAGGTATACAATTAGCCTATTTAATAGGTAGAGATCCGGCTTTTGAAATTGGTGGAGCAGCTACAAATTTAACGGTTGAATTTGAAATAGATATTAATATAGATAGGTTTAATAGTGCATTACAAAAATTAATTAATAGACATCCAATACTAAGAACAATAGTTTTTGAAAATGGAACACAGAGAATCTTAGAAGGAGAACTTCTTTATTCTGTAGACACAGTAGATGTAAGGAATTTAAATCAAGAAGATATAATGATACGTATATTGGAACAAAGACAAAAAATGATAGCTAAAATCATAGATCCAAGTACTTGGCCATTATTTGAGATAAAAGCATTTATATTACCCAATAATCAAAAATATTTTTGTTTAAATATAGATCCGCTAATTTGTGATGACAGTAGTATGAAAATATTAATCAAGGAATTTAAAATGTTTTACAATCAGCCAAGTCTGCAGCTGCCTGAGCTGGAGTATAATTTTAGAGACTATGTTTTAGCAACCAATGAATTTAGGCAATCTAATCGATATAAAAAAGATGAGAAGTACTGGTTAAATAAATTGGATAATTTCCCAAGTGCACCAGCATTGCCTTTAAAATGCAACCCATTAGAAATTGAGAAACCTACATTCAATAAATGTTCGGAATTTTTAGAACGTGAAACATGGAATAAATTAAAACAAAAAGCAAGGGAAAAAAATCTTACCCCTACATCGGTTTTATGTGCTGCATATGCTTACGTCTTAGCATATTGGAGTAATCAGAGTCAATTTGCAGTAAATTTAACTGTTTTTAATCGGATACCGTTTCATCAAGACGTAAAAAAAATCATTGGGGATTTCACAACTCTAATGTTATTAGATATTAATGCGAAAGATAGTATTGAGTCATTTTGGAAATTTGCTGCGAAGGTACAGGATACATTGTTAGAAGCCCTTGAACATAGACATTATGATGGTGTGGATTTTATAAGAGCTATTGGGAAAAAACATAGAATGGTTAATCAAGCTATAATGCCTATTGTATTTACAAGTGTATTGAGTGAGGACTCAGATGATTCATTTAATCATTTGATAGATTTTGAAAAAATTAAATTTTTTAGTACAAGAACATCCCAAGTTTATATAGATAACCAAGTTTATGAATTAAATGGAGGTTTATATATTACATGGGATTACGTTGAACAATTATTTGAGGTCAATGTTATTAAATCAATGTTTGAACAATATATAAATGTATTAAATCAGGTTATATTTAATGATCAAGTGTCAGGTATTAACCTTAGTGACAATAGCATAAAAGTTATTGAAACCTATAATGATACAAACAAAAAGTTTGATAAGTGTACTTTACATGAAATGTTTGTGAATCGAGCAAAACTAGTACCAGATAAGGTAGCTGTAATTCATCATGATGATTCGATAACTTATAAAGAACTAAATGAAAAATCGAATCAAATTGCAAGATACTTAATGGATAAGGGAGTTAGAAAAGGTGATTACATTGGTGTGATAGGTAAGCGATGTATAGATACCATTATAAATTTGTTTGCTGTTTTAAAGGCTGGAGCAGCATATATACCGCTTGATCCTGATTATCCTGAAGAAAGAAAAGAATATATAAAAAAGAAAAGTAATTGTAAGTTCTTTATAACACCTTCTACCTATAAAGATGAAAATATTAGGGAATATTCTGGTGATGAAGTCAATATAAAAGTAGATGAAACAGATATGGCATATGTTATTTTTACTTCTGGTAGTACAGGAAAACCTAAAGGAGTTCAAATAACTCATGGTGCAGCAACAAATACAATTATAGATATTAACGAAAAATTCTGTGTGACAGAAAATGATAAAATTATGGGGATTTCTTCACTGTGCTTTGATTTGTCAGTTTATGATGTTTTTGGTGCATTGAGCTGTGGAGCGGCCCTTGTAATTATAGATGATCAAAGGGATGTATATAACCTAAAAAAAGTTGTAAAGAAAGAAGGAATCACAATTTGGAACTCAGTTCCAGCAATTATGGAACTGACAGTGGACTTATATAATGATAGTGAACAGGATGATAGTCTAAGGCTTGTATTGCTTAGTGGGGACTGGATACCGCTGGAACTTCCTCAGAAGATAAAGAAAACTTTCAAAAATGCGGAAGTTATTAGCTTAGGTGGAGCAACTGAGGGGTCAATATGGTCCATATATTACCCTATTAAGGAAATTAAGGGTGATTGGAAAAGTATACCATATGGAATGCCGTTGGCTAACCAGAAAATTTATGTATTAAATCAAAACAAGCAATTGTGTCCCGTAGATGTAGAGGGAGAATTGTACATTGGTGGAGTGGGAGTAGCAAGTGGATATATAAATGATATTGAAAAAACTAAGATGTCATTTATTTTGCACGAAGAATTAGGATATATTTACAAAACCGGTGATTATGGCGTGTTAAAAGAGGACGGATATGTCGAATTTTTAGGAAGAAAAGACAGTCAAGTTAAGATAAGGGGATATAGGGTAGAATTAGGGGAAATTGAAAATTGTATAATCAAATATAAAGGTGTAAATAAAACAGTAGTAATTGACTATACAAACGATAATAAAATGAAAAGCCTATATGCTTTTGTAGTTTCAGATGAAGACATAAACCCAAATGAACTAAAACAATATTTGCAAAATCAGCTCCCGAATTATATGATTCCATCAAGATTTTTCAAAATAGATGAAATACCATTGACTGTAAATGGGAAAGTAAATAAGAGTATTTTGGGGGAATTAATAAAAAATCATGAACTAGATGAAGTTGCAGCAACTACATGTGAAGAAGCAGAAAATGAAACTCAAGCCCAAATATTAGATATATGGAAAGACGTATTTGGAATAGAAAACATAGGAATAGATACTAATTACTATGAAATAGGCGGAGATTCATTAAAAGCGATATCGATTGTTACTGAAATTAAAAAGAGAATGAATATAGAGGTGCCGATAGGAGAAATATTTAAAAATGACACTATAAAGGTATTAGATCAATATTTGAAAAATAGCCAAGACAATCATAGGGGAAATAGGATTGAAAGGGTATCGAAAAAGGATTATTATGCTACATCACCTTCTCAAAAACGAATGTACATGCTTTCTATGATGGAAAATAATAGAGGAGCATATCATATTCCTATGGCGTTACTTGTCGAAGGTGAAATCGAATGTAATAGACTTGAAAATGCATTTAGAAAATTTATAGATAGACATGAAATCCTGAGAACAGGATTTGAAGTATTAGATAATGAATTAGTTCAAAGGGTTTATGATAAAGTTGATTTTGATTTGGAATACCAATGTTTAGATATAGTCGTAACAGATGATGAAGGTTTAAGAGATTTCACTAGCAAAATGTGTAAGGAATCAACAAAGCCTTTTGATTTAAGTAAACCATCATTAATGAGGGCTAAACTAATTAAAATCGGAGTAGAGAAGCATATATTGGTTGTTAACTTCCATCACATAATAGCAGATGGGGTATCACAAGGAATATTTATGAATGAAATACTCGATTTATATAACAATCTTGATCTACCTAAGATAAATATACAATACAAGGATTATGTAGAATGGAATAATACGTATAATCAATCTAATGCTATAAAAAAACAAGAGCAATATTGGCTGAATTTATACAGTCATCTGCCATCTAAATTAGAATTACCTTATGATTATAGAAAAGAAAATATTGATACCTTTGCAGGAGAAAATGCATACTTTCATATAGAAAAAGAGTTATCTGAACAGATAAGAAGGGTAGCTAAGGATACAGGGTCAACTTTATATATGCTTATGCTTAGCGCTTATCATATATTACTTCACAAATATACTGGAAAAACTGATATTGTTGTCGGAACAGCAGCATCAGGTAGGTTACATCAAGATTTACAAAATATTTTTGGTGTGTTCGTCAACACTATTGCTTTAAGAAACAATATAGATGCTACAAAAAGTTTTAAAGAAATTTTGGAACAGGTAAAAGAAAATACAATTACAGCATTTGAAAACTCAGAGTATCAGTTTGACGAACTAATTCGCAGTATAGACTATGAAAGAGACTCTAATAGAAACCCTTTATTTGATACCATGTTTGTATTGGAAGACGCTAAATTATTTACTAAGAAGCAAGGTGCTTTAAATCTTAGTCCAATAATATTTGAATTAGATAATGCAAAATTCGATATCACTTTTAATATTTTAGATTATGACGATGAGATCGTGTTAAATGTCGAATATAGTACTGGATTATTCAAAAGAGACACAATATTAAGAATGACAGAAAATTATATTAATATTCTGAGGGAAATATCAAGGAATCTTTCGATAAGTGTAAATAAAATAGATATGATCCCACAAGAAGAAAAGCGCTTTTTATTGTATGAACATAACGATACAAATGTAGATTTCTCTAAAAACCAGTTAATACACAAGTTATTTGAAGAACAAGTAGAACGAACGCCAGATAGCATTGCAGTTGTTTTTGAAGATAAGAAATTGACATATAGGGAGTTAAATGAAAAATCTAATCAATTGGCAAGAGCGTTAAGAGAAAATGGTGTTGGTTCTGATAAAATAGTAGGAATATTATTAGAACGTTCAGTTGATGTGATTGTGGGAATTATGGGGATTTTAAAAGCTGGTGGTGCGTATTTACCAATTGATCCTACATATCCTATAGATAGAATTAAATATATACTTCAAGATAGTCAAACTGAAATATTATTGACCCAGGAT
Source organism: Bacillus sp. TE8-1 (assembly GCF_008368855.1). NCBI lineage: Bacteria > Bacillati > Bacillota > Bacilli > Caryophanales > Bacillaceae > Bacillus > Bacillus sp. TE8-1. The sequence goes on from NZ_QPET01000008.1 coordinate 60,660, forward strand.
AAATTAATTAATTTGGTTGATTGTACAGAAGTTGATGATATTAGCATTATTAATATTCATAATGAGCATTTGTTTAAATACGGAACCGAGAACTTACGTATTGATAGCAGCAGTAAAGATTTAGTCTATGTCATTTATACATCTGGTTCTACTGGAAAGCCAAAAGGAGTTATGGTGGAGCATCATTCATTGGTGAACTTATGTAATTGGCATAATTCCTTCAATAAAATAAGTGAAACTGATAAAAATGCTAGTTATGCAAGTATAAGTTTTGATGCATTTGCTTGGGAAGTATTTCCTTATATCATAGCGGGTTCAGAGATTCATATTATAAATGATAATTTAAAATTAGATATTACGAAATTAAACAAATATTTTATTGAAAAAGAGATTTCAATAAGCTTTTTACCTACACAAGTATGTGAACAATTTTTAATGCTTGAGAATACATCTTTAAGGAGATTATTAACAGGTGGAGATAAACTAAATTATTTTGAAAATAAAAGTTACCAGATTGTTAATAACTATGGTCCTACAGAGAATTCAGTAGTAACAACAAGCTTTATTATAGAAAATTCTTATGACAATATACCGATAGGAAAACCAATATGTAATACAAAAGTCTTTATTTTAAACGAATCTAATGGGCTTTGTCCATTGGGAGTGCCAGGCGAGCTTTGTATCAGCGGAGAAGGTTTGGCCCGTGGTTATTTAAATAGACCAGAGCTCACAGCAGAAAAATTCATTCCAAATCCGTTCATTCCAGGAGAGAGAATGTATCGAACAGGAGACCTTGTGAGAATGTTACCTGATGGAAATATTGAGTTTTTAGGAAGAATTGACCATCAAGTTAAAATTCGTGGTTTCAGGATTGAACTGGGTGAGATAGAGAGTCAGCTTCTAAAACATAAGGAAGTAAAAGAAGCTGTTGTTATCGCAAGAGAAGATAATAATAATCATCAATATTTATGTGCGTACTTTACTTCCGAAACATCGAAGGGCGAGACTAGGGTTCAAGAAATTCGAAAGTTTTTGGCAAAAGAGTTACCAGAGTATATGATTCCTGCTTTTTTTATTCAGCTAGACAAGCTACCACTTACTACAAATGGGAAAGTGGATCGAAAGGCTTTACCAAGTCCTGATGGAAGTTCGGTTGCAGGAGTAGTAGAGTATGAGGCGCCAAGGAATACAGTCGAAGAAAAGCTTGTATCCATTTGGCAAGATATTTTAGATATAGAAAACATAGGAATTCAACACAACTTTTTTGAAATTGGAGGCCATTCACTGAAAGCGACTACGATGGTTTCTAGAATCCATAAGGAACTTATGGTGGAGATACCTTTAGGACAAATCTTCCAAACACCTACTATAAAAGGGATTGGAGAATATATTGACTCTACAAAAGAAAGTGTATATGCATCGATCAAAAAAGTAGAAGAACAAGATTATTATCCGCTTTCATCTGCCCAAAGAAGACTCTACATTTTAAACAAAATAGAGGGTAGCGGAGTATCTTATAATATGCCTTTTGCTATGAAAATAAAAGGTGATTTGGATGTTCATCAGCTTGAACAGGCTTTCCATAAATTAATCGAAAGACATGAAGCTTTAAGAACTTCTTTTGTAATGGTAGATGGTGAACCAGTTCAAAAGATTGAAAAAGACATAGATTTCCAAGTGACGTATAGAGAAATGGGTACCAATCAGCTAGATGATATGATCAATGGATTTGTTAAACCGTTTGATTTGGAGAAGGCTCCTCTTTTACGGGTTGAAATCATACATGTTACAGATGATGAGCACGTGGTGGTATTAGATATGCATCATATCATATCAGATGGTGTATCAATGGGGATTTTCATGCAGGAATTAGCTGAATTATATAATGGTCAAAAATTATCTCCATTAAGCATTCAATATAAAGATTATTCTGCGTGGCAAAGAGGCTTGTTTACTCAAGAAGAAATCACAAAGCAAGAAAAGTATTGGATGAATGTGTTCAATGAAGAAGTACCAGTACTAAATATGCCAACGGACTATAAAAGGCCAAAAAGAAGAAGTTTTGCTGGAGATAGAATCAATTTAAAAATCAATAGTGAAACTTATAATCAGTTAAACAAGTTGGCTACTGAAAATGAAGTTACTATGTATATGCTGATGTTAGCAGGATACACGACTTTGCTTTCTAAATATTCAGGGCAAGAGGATATAGTAGTAGGATCACCAATTGCAGGAAGAAAACATGTAGATTTAAATAACGTAATGGGAATGTTTGTGAATACCCTTGCGATGAGAAATTATCCAAAGGGCAATAGATCTTTTAGAGAGTACTTAAAAGAAGTAAAAGAAAATACATTGAAAGCATATGAAAATCAGGATTATCAATTTGAAGAATTGGTAGAAAAGGTAAATGTGAGAAGAGACATTTCACGAAATCCACTATTTGATACGATGCTTGTATTTCAACACACTGATAATATGCTATTAAATTTGGATGGACTAAAGGTTAGCATGTTAGAAGATCAGAGGAAAATAGTTAAGTTTGATATTACTATACATGTAAGTGAGTTAGAGGACGGATTAGGATTAGAAATTGAATACTGTACGGCTCTCTATAAAAAGGAAACAATAGAGAGGTTTTTAGAGCATTTTATAAATATCTTAAGAGAAGTAGTAGAAAATCCAGAACAGAAATTAAGTGAAATAGATATATTAACAGAGAAAGAAAAAAGTAAGTTATTAAACGAATTTAATAATACAAAAGGAAAATATGATAAAGAAAAAACACTTCCAGAGCTTTTTGAAGAACAGGTAGAGAAGACACCTAATAATGTGGCACTTGTTTTTGAAAATCAAAGTATAACATATAAAGAGCTAAACGAAAGGGCAAATAGCCTTGCGCATATACTTCGCGAAAAAGGAGTTGGTCCTGACGTAGTAACGGGAATAATGGTGGAACGCTCTATTGAAATGATAGTAGGTATAATGGGGATTTTAAAAGCTGGAGGAGCTTATTTACCGATTGATCCAACTTATCCTAGGACAAGAAAAGAATATATGTTACGTAATAGCCATATAGAGATACTATGCGTAACGAATGAGGTTCATAGCGATATATCTTTTCATGGACAAATTATACAATTAGATAAATTAAAATATAAAGAAAATAAAACGAATATCAGTAAAATAAATAGTCCCCGAAATTTAGCTTATGTAATATATACATCGGGTTCTACAGGGAATCCTAAAGGTGTAATGATAGAACAAAATAGTGTAAATAACTTAGTCAATGGGTTAAATGATGTAATTTATAAAAGATTCAATACTAATGTTAATGTCGCGTTGCTAGCACCATTTATATTTGATGCATCGGTGAAACAAATATTTGCAACATTACTTTTAGGACATACCTTATTTGTTGTGCCAAAGGAAGTAAGTTGGAATGCAATGAGTTTAATTGAGTATTATGCAGCAAATAAAATACATGTATCCGATGCTACTCCGGCACATTTAACAATGCTTAGCTATGTAAATAAAATAGAACAAGAATTAGAAATTAAAGAATTTATTGTAGGAGGAGAGGCATTAACGCCTTATTTAATCAAAGGTTTATTTGAAAAATTTGCTGATTTTAAACCTAATATCACAAATGTTTATGGGCCTACAGAGTGTTGTGTAGATTCCACAAGTTATAGAATTGAGTTTGATCAAATAAGCGGTGATAAGGTAATTCCGATTGGAAAACCAATTTTAAACACTAATATATATATATTAGACAAGGGAAATAATCTTCAGCCAATTGGAGTAGCTGGAGAACTGTGTGTATCAGGTGAGGGGATAGCAAGAGGATATTTGAATAATCTAGAATTAACAGCTGAAAGGTTTATTGAAAATCCATTTAATAACGGTAAATCTATGTATCGAACTGGAGATCTTGCAAGGTGGTTACCTGATGGGAATATAGAATTTTTAGGACGGATAGATCATCAGGTGAAAATACGTGGTTATCGAATTGAACTTGGAGAAATAGAAAGTCAACTGTCAACTCATCAAGATATCGAAGAAACGATTGTTATAGCTAGAGAAGATAAGGAAAGTAATCAATATTTATGTGCGTATATTGTTTCACAAAAAGAATTACATGCAAGGGAAATTCGAGAATATTTAGAACAGAAACTTCCGGATTATATGATTCCTGGATATTTTGTGAAATTAGATAAACTTCCGTTGACAACGAACGGGAAAGTAGACAGAAAAGCACTTCCTGAACCAGATGGAAGTATTAATACTGGGGTAGAGTATGAGGAACCGAGAAATGAAGTGGAAGAAAAGCTCGTTGAAATTTGGAGAAGTATTATTGGGATAGAGGATATAGGGATTAATCATAATTTCTTTGTATCTGGAGGAGATTCCATTAAGGCAATCCAAATTATATCTAGATTATCTAAAATTGGTCTTAAACTAGAAATGAAAGATTTATTTGCAAATCCAAAAATTAAAAATCTTGGAAAATATATAAAACGAGAAAAGAAAGAACAAAAGGTTCATGAAATAGTAAAGGGGGAAGTAGAATTAACCCCGATACAAAGCTGGTATTTTGAGAAAAACCAAGAAGAGATACATCATTTTAATCAATCGTTCATGCTATTTAGAGAAAATGGATTTGATGAAAAACAGATAGAAGAAGTATTTAATAAAATTATGGAACATCATGATGCTTTACGCATGATATATAAAGAAAAAGAGGGAGAAATAATTCAATATAATAGGGGTTATGACAAGAACCTATTTGATTTATATATTCATGATGTTAAGGGCATTGAGAATAAGGAAGAGAAGGTATATGAAATTGCTACAAATATTCAAAAAGAGATGGATATTAAAGAAGGTAAACTTGTAAAGCTTTGTATATTTAAATCGGATGAAGGAGATCATCTTCTGATTGCGATTCATCACCTTGTAGTGGATGGAGTATCATGGAGAATCCTACTCGAAGATTTGGAGACTTTATATTCACAACTAGAAAAGGGTGAAAAGCTAGAAATAGGATTCAAAACAGATTCCTATAAAGAATTTGCATCAAAGTTAAAAGCTTATAGCGTGAGTAGGGAATTAATGAAAGAAAGGGAATATTGGACAAGTATATCAAAAGAGAATGTACAGTTTATCCCTAAAAAGAAAGAAATCACAAAAAACAACTTTGAAAATAGTAGTACAGTAAGTATTACATTAGATAAAGAACTCACTACATCTTTACTTAGAAATACAAATAGGGCATATAACACAGAAATAAATGATATTTTATTAACAGCTTTAGCAGTTGGAACCAGAGAATTGACGGGGAAATACAAGCTAAAAGTAAATATGGAAGGGCATGGAAGAGAGGACGTAATAGAGAATTTCGAAATCAATAGGACTGTTGGATGGTTCACGACGATGTATCCAGTGCTTTTAGATATAGGGAATGAAAATGAACTTTCGACCAACATAAAGACAGTTAAAGAAATTTTGAGGAAAATACCAAATAAAGGAATAGGTTATGGAGTATTAAAACATTTAGCAAAAGATAAGGGATTTATGAATGAAGAAAAGGCACCAATTTCATTTAACTATTTAGGTGAATTGGATCAAGATATTAACAGGAGAGAATTCTCTGCATCGAAATGGTCTATAGGTGAAACAGTGGGTAAGAAAATTAATAGGAATACATCTATAGAAATGAATTCAATGGTTTTAAATGGTGAATTGGTTATTCATACAACATTTAATAAATTAGAATACAGTGAAAAAATGATAAAGGACTTAAATCAGAAATATAAAGAAAGTCTTGAAATGATAATTAATCACTGTGCGAATAAAGTAGAACCAGATCAAACACCTTTTGATTATGGAGATATAAATATAACATTAGAAGAACTTGAAGAAATAAAAGAAAAATACAATGGTTTTATTATTGAGAAAATATATCCGTTAGCAAATATGCAAAAAGGGATGTTATTCCACGCATTAGAAGATAAAAATTCAAGTATGTATTTCGAACAAATTGTAATGGATATAAAAGGGACTGTAGATGTAGATATTTTAGAAAAATCATTTAATACAATAATGAGGAGACACGAAATATTAAGAGCAGCATTTGAGTATGAATTAGTGGAGGAACCAAGACACGTCATACTTCAAGATAGAAAAGTAGGTTTCAAATATTATGATATTCAAGACGAAAGCATTGAGCAGAAAACAAAGTTTATAGAGAATTATTTACAAAATGATAAACAAAAAGGCTTTAATTTAAGTGTAGACACATTAATGAGAATTAGCTTAATTCAAATGAATCAGGATTCATATAAATTGGTATGGAGTCATCATCACATATTGTTAGATGGATGGTGTCTTGGGATTATATTAGGTGAGTTATTTGATGTTTATGGAAGAAAGATGAAAGGTGAAGATAGCCATTTAGCGGAGCCAACACCATATAGTGATTATATAAGATGGTTGGAAGAACAGGATAAAGAAGAAGGATTAGCACATTGGAAGAGCTATTTGGATGGATATGAAGAACAAGCACAGGTTCCTAAAATCTTGAATAAAGTTAATGAGTATAAAAGAAAAGAAAAAATGATAGAATTTTCAAAAGAAATGACTCGTAACATTATTCAACTCGCAAATAGAAATCAAGTTACTTTTAATACCGTACTGCAGACAATTTGGGGCATTCTTTTAGCGAGGTACAATAATATAGAAGATGTTGTATTTGGAACAGTCGTATCAGGAAGAGAGGCAAAAGTAGAAGGAATTGAAGCGATGGTAGGATTATTCATTAATACAATTCCGACTCGAGTTAAACTGGAAAAAGATAGTAGTTTTAAAGAGGTTTTAAGAAATGTCCAGGATGAATCAATAGAAAATAATAAATATAACTATATAAATTTAGCTGAAATTCAATCTTTACATGATCTAAAAAGAAATCTAATTGATCATGTAATGGTATTTCAAAATTATTCACTGGATGATAGTAGTTTTAATCATGCAGAAAGTAATACAGGTTTTATGTGTCAAAATATAAGGGGAGAAGAGCAAACCAATTATGGATTCAACATTGTAGCAATTCCTGGAGAACAGTTAGTATTAAAATTAACTTATAACGAAAAGATTTATCCACAGAAAATAATAGACAATATAGAAATGCATCTTAAAAAAGTAACCGAACAAGTTGTTATAAATGAGGATAAGAAATTAAATGAGATAGACATAATCCCAGAGAAAGAGCGAAATGCATTATTGTATGGATTTAATGATACAAAGACGAATTATCCGAAGGATAAGACTATACATCAGTTGTTTGAGGAACAGGTAGAGAAAACGCCTAATCATATTGCCGTTGAATTTGAAGGCACTAAAATGACGTATCAAGAATTAAATGAAAAGTCTAATCAAGTTGCTAGATGGTTACGAGATAAAGGGATTACTGCAAATACAATTGTGGGAATTATGGTTGAGAGATCCCCTGAGATGATAATTGGAATAATGGGTATCTTAAAATCAGGTTCAGCTTATTTGCCGATAGATCCTAAATCTCCGCAGGATAGAATCAAATTTATGATACAAGATAGTGATATTCAAATTCTATTAACGCAGGAGAAGTTCATTAATGATTCCTCATTGGATGTAGAGATGGTTAGTTTAGATAAGAGTGAGAATTTTCAATTGAGTAAAGAGAATTTAGCTCCTATCAATGATTCTGGGAACATAGCTTATATCATATATACATCGGGCTCTACTGGAATACCAAAAGGTGTGGTTACATCACACTCTAATGCAGTAAGAGTTGTTCGTGACACAAACTATATTAAGATTGATGCAGATGATATTATTTTACAGCTTTCAAATTATTCTTTTGATGGATCCGTATTTGACATCTACGGTGCATTGTTAAATGGTGCAAAATTAGTGATGGTATCAATAGATACAGTATTGAATTTAAGTAAGCTAACAAAATTAATAAAAGAAGAAAAAATTAGTGTTATGTTTATAACTACAGCCTTATTTAATACGGTGGTTGATTTAGAAATAGAGTGTTTATCTAATATAAGAAAAATCCTTTTTGGTGGTGAAAGAATTTCAGTATCACATACAAAACGAGCATTGGAGTATCTAGGGAAAGATAAGCTGATTCATGTATACGGTCCGACAGAAAGTACTGTTTTTGCTACGTATTATTGTATAAATGAAATCAAGGAAGAATTCGACACAATACCAATTGGGAAGCCATTAGCAAATACTTCAGCATTTATAGTAGATGGAAATCAGAGACTACTTCCAATCGGCGTAGCTGGAGAACTTTGTTTAAGTGGAGCAGGATTGGCTCAAGGATATTTAAACCGACCAGATTTGACAGCAGAAAAGTTTGTCTCAAATCCATTTATACCAGAAGAAAAAATGTATCGAACAGGGGATCTTGTTAGGATGTTGCCTGATGGAAATATTGAGTTCTTAGGTAGAATAGATCATCAAGTGAAAGTTCGTGGTTTCAGGATTGAACTTGGTGAGATAGAGAGTCAGCTACTTAAATATAAAAAAGTAAAAGAAGCTATTGTTATCGTAAGAGATGATATTCATGGTGAAAAATATATATGCGCTTACTTTACTTCTGAAACATGGAAAGATGAATTAATAATTCAAGAAATTAGAAAGTATCTAACTAAAAAGCTTCCAGAGTATATGATTCCTGCATTTTTTGTTCAACTTGATAAGCTACCGCTAACTACAAATGGGAAAGTAGACCGAAAGTCATTACCAAAGCCTGATGGGAACGTAACAACTGAGGTAGAGTACGTAGCACCAAGTAATTTTGTAGAAGAGACTATTATTTCAATTTGGGAAGAAATCCTAGGCATCAAATCTATTGGAATTTCTCATAACTTCTTTGAAATAGGAGGAAATTCACTGAAGTTAATGAGTGCTGTTGCTGCTATTAATAAAGTTTTAAATACAGATATAAGCATTCACAATTTCTTTGAGAATCCAAGTGTAATGGGTTTAGCAAATTATATCCTATCAACTGAACATGATCGTCAAAATAGTTCTTATGATTATGTTGAGGAAGAGGTATAACGGTTTAAAATGAAATTCATTTCTTTTGGAGGTAAAAGATATTAGTACTAGGTGTAAAAAGGCACATTTTCTATAATGTTGATTGTTTTGAGATTTAAGATTCAATTATAAGAAAAGGGGATTTATCCTAGGAAAACTGTACAATCTATACTTCTTCTCAGCAGAGAAAAAGGAATAGATTGTGCAGTTAAACTAGGCCCAATGGTTTAAATTTCAAAGATGTATATGAAATTTGATAGTTGTTTTAGTTATTTACTAACAGTGTGAGAAATTGAATGGGCACCGCGAAGGGAATGATTCTAGTTATGGATATTAAAGGGTTTATAAATGATTTGAAAAAATCAAACATTTTCTTATATCAGAATCAAGGGAAGATAAAAATTATTGGACCTCGTGAACTAATAACAGCTGAATTAAAGGGAAAAATAAAGTTATATAAAGAAAAAATTATTATAGCTTTAAAAAATGAAGATATAGAAAAAAAGAATGAAATTCCAAAAGCGAAACAATCAGAAAATGATTGTTATACCTTATCAATGGCACAAAAAAGGATGCTTATTTTGAATAATTTGGAATCTAAAGGTACGACATATAATATTCCTTTAGTTATCAAAATCGTGGGCGATTTCCAAATGCAAGTTTTTGAGAATGCTTTTAAGGTACTAATTGATAGACATGAAGCATTAAGAACATCCTTTGTAATGATTGATGGAGAACCAGTTCAAAAGATAGAAAAAGAAATAGATTTTAAAATTGAATATAGTGAATTAGGAGAAGATAGCGTATCAGAACGAGTGGCACGATTTATAAGACCTTTTGATTTAGAGATAGCGCCGCTTCTAAGGGTAGAGATTTTACGTGTTAATCAGAATGAGCATATCATGATGCTTGATATGCATCATATTATTTCAGATGGAGTATCAATGGGCATTTTGATGAAGGAGTTAGCTGATTTAGTTAGAGAAAAAGAATTAGCACCATTAAAAGTTCAATATAAAGACTATTCGGAATGGCAAAAAGAATACTATAAAGGAGATAACATAAAGCAGCAGGAGGAATATTGGCTCAAGGTATTTGAGGGTGACATTCCAGTTCTGAATATGCCAACTGATTTTCCAAGACCACAAATACAAAGTAGTGAGGGAGATAGGCTTGGTTTTGAAATAGATTCTGAACTAACAAATAAACTTAAATTTCTTGCAAGGGAAAATGGAGTTACTATGTATATGCTTCTTTTAGCAGTATATAAAACGCTTCTTTCTAAATATACAAGGCAAGAGGACATAATAGTTGGTTCACCAATTGCGGGAAGAACACATGATGATTTAAAAAATACAATTGGCATGTTTGTCAATACCCTTGCAATGAGAAGTCATCCAAAAGCAGATACTAAATTCATTGATTATTTAAAACAAGTAAAAGAAAACACATTAAATGCTTATGAGAATCAAGAATATCAATTTGATACATTAGTAGAGAAACTAAATTTAAGAAAAGAAACAAGTAGAAGCGCATTGTTTGATACGATGTTTGATATACAAACTCAAAATAATTTTGAGTTTAATATAAATGGAGTAACCACTGAGGTTTGCGATATTGATTTTAATGTGGCGAAATTTGATTTAAGTCTTACGGCGATAGAATATACAGATCATTTGAAATTTGATTTGCAATATTGCACAAAATTATTTAAAAAAGAAACAATCAAAAGACTTGCAGGTCATTTAGTAAATGTAATAAAGGAAATTACCAATAATCCGGGGCTTAAATTAGGAGAAATAAATTTACTTTCAGAAGAAGAAACGGAAATCATATTACACAAATTTAATGATACTATGGCTGAATTTCCTAAAAATAAGACCTTAAACCATGTATTTGAAGAGCAGGTTCTAAAAACACCAAATCATATTGCAGTTATATTTGAAGAGGAACAATTAACATATACACAACTAAATGAAAAAGCAAATCGACTGGCAAGGTTGCTTAGAAAAAATGGTACAAAGCCGGATACTGTAATAGGAATTATGGCGGATAAATCCCCAGAAATGATAATAGGCATATTGGCGATTTTAAAAGCTGGAGCAGCATATTTACCAATTGACCCTGAGTATCCTGAAGAAAGAATTGAATATATGCTAAAAGATAGTGAAGCAAAATTAGTTGTTACTCAGGAGCACTTACAATTCAAAGTAAGAACAGTTCCAAGTATTTTATTTAATGATGAAGAAATTAGTTCTTTAAATAAGGACAACCTAGAAAATTTAAATCATTCATCTGATTTAGCTTATTTAATATATACGTCAGGTTCTAGTGGAAAGCCTAAAGGGGTTATGACTACACATCGTAACGTTATTAACTATATTTATGCATTTTCAAAACAAATTCCTTTAAATGAAGAAGATTCTATATTACAAGTAGTTTCATTTTCATTTGATGCTTTTACGGAAGAAATATTTCCTATTTTGGCTAATTCAGGGAAATTAATCATTGGTAAAAAAATTGGTGATCTGAACATAGATGAGCTAGTTAAAAATATTGAAAAATATAATGTGACTTTAGTAAGCTGTTCACCAATGTTACTCAATGAAATTGATAAAAATAAGCATTTAATACTTAATAAAAATATGAAATTTATTAGTGGTGGAGATGTTTTAAAGTATGAATATATAAAAAATATTATTGAGATTGCCGATGTTTATAATTCATATGGTCCTACAGAAACAACTGTTTGCGCAACATATTATAAGGTCAGTTTCAATGATTGTATGGGAATGAGTGTACCTATAGGTAAACCACTAAGCAATTATAAATTGTATGTTTTGGATAATAACGCTCAATTACTGCCGATAGGAATACCTGGTGAATTATATATAGGTGGAGAAGGTGTAGCGCGAGGATACAAAAATAAAAAAGAATTAACTGAAGAAAAATTCAAGTCTAATGCTTTTAGTTTAGGAGAACGAGTGTATCGGACTGGAGATTTAGTAAGATGGCTACCTGATGGAAATATTGAATTTTTAGGTAGAATAGATAATCAGGTAAAAATTCACGGTTTTAGAATTGAACTGGAAGAAATTGAATATCACTTATTAAGACAATCGAACATAAAAGAAGCTAAAGTAATTGATAAAGAGGGGATAGATGGAAACAGATATCTTTGCGCATTTATTACAGTTAATGATTTGAATGAAGAACTGAACATAGATAAAGTGAGAGAGTTGCTTGCCAAAGAGCTTCCTGGTTACATGATTCCTTTGCATTTCATAGAGATGGAAAAATTGCCGATTACACTTAATGGAAAAGTGGATGTGAAAGCATTACCGGAACCAGATTTCAATAAATTCATAGAAGATCATTATGAAGCACCTCGAAATCTAGTAGAAGAGAAGTTGGCTTTAGTGTGGAAGGACGTTTTGGGTATAGAGAAAATTGGAATAAATCATAACTTCTTTGAAGCTGGAGGACATTCACTAAAAGCTTTTTCATTGGTATCAAAGATACACAAAGAATTAAATGTTGAAATGCCATTAAAACAAATATTTAATTTTCCTACTATCAAAGGCATTGGTGAATATATAAAAGGGAAAGAAACGAGTACTTACTCAAAAATAAAGAAAGCTGAGGAAAAGCAATTTTATAATCTTTCATCGGCTCAAAAAAGGTTATATATTTTAAATCAAATAGAGGATAGTGGAATTACTTACAATCTACCAGTTGTTATACAAATGAAGGGGCGCTTTCAATTGGACACTTTTGAAAAAGCCTTTAAAGCATTAATTGATAGACATGAAGCATTAAGAACTTCTTTTGTAATGATTGATGGAGAACCAGTTCAAAAGATAGAAAAAGAAATAGATTTTAAAATTGAATATGGTGAATTAGGGAAAGAGAATGTATCAGAACGAGTGGCGCGATTCATAAGACCCTTTAATCTAAAGGTAGCTCCTCTTCTAAGAGTAGAAATCGTACAAGTTAGTCAGGATGTGCATATCATGATGCTTGATATGCATCATATTATTTCAGACGGAGTATCAATGAGCATCTTGATGAAAGAGTTAACAGATATATTTGGAGAAAAAAAATTAGCGCCATTAGAAATTCAATATAAAGACTATTCAGAATGGAAAGAAAAGTTTTGTAACGGTGATAATATAAAGAAACAGGAGGAATATTGGCTTAAAGTATTTGAGGATGAGATACCAGTTCTGAATATGCCAACTGACTTTCCAAGACCACAAATACAAAGTAGCGAGGGAGATAGATTAAGTTTTGAAATAGATTCTGAACTAACAAACAAGCTTAAAATGTTTGCAAGGGAAAATGGAGTTACTATGTATATGCTACTTTTAGCAGCATATACAACGCTACTTTCGAAATATACGGGACAAGAAGACATTATAGTTGGCTCACCAACTGCAGGAAGACAACATGATGATTTAAAAAATACTATTGGTATGTTTGTTAATACTCTTGTGATGAGAAATCGTCCTAAAACAGACAGTAGATTCATTGATTATTTGAAGAAAGTAAAAGAAAATACCTTAAATGCTTATGAAAATCAAGATTATCAATTTGATGAGTTAGTTGAAAAGCTAGCCTTAAAAAGGGATATTAGTAGAAACGCATTGTTTGATACGATGTTTTCTATTCAAAATTTAGATAATCTAGAGTTGAATATAAAAGGCTTAAAAATCGAACCGTATGACATTGATTTTAAAGCGGCAAAGTTTGATTTAAGTTTATCGGCAATTGAAAATACAGATCATATAGAATTTATTTTAGAGTATTGCACAAAATTATTTAAAAAAGAAACAATAGAAAGAATTGGAAATCATGTAGTTAATATCTTAAAAGAAATTGTTAATAATCCTGAACAAAAATTAAGTGAAATAAATTTGCTTTCACAAGAAGAAAGAGAAATGATATTAAACAAGTTTAATGATACTGCTGTTGAATATCCAGTAGGTACTATACACGAACTTTTTGAAGAGCAGGTTAAAAAAACACCAAATCATATAGCTGTAGTGTTCGAAGAAAAGCAGTTGACCTATGAGGAATTGAATAAAAAAGCAAATAAACTAGCTAGAACTTTGAGAGAAAAAGGTGTTGCACAAAATAGCATAGTTGCAATAATGGTGGATAGATCAGTAGAAATGATTGTAGGAATATTGGGGGTTCTAAAAGCTGGAGGAGCATATCTGCCGATAGATCCAGAATACCCTACAGAGAGAATAGAATTTATGCTTGAGGATAGTAATGCGGACATTATTATTACCCAAGAACATCTAACGGATAAAAATGGTTCCTACGGTGAAGTAGTAAATATAAATCATATAGATATATATGATATTGATGAAGATAATTTAAATCATATCAATTCACCAGATGATTTAGTGTATATCATATATACATCAGGAACAACTGGAAACCCTAAAGGTGTGTTAGTAGAGCATAAAAATTTGGTTAATGCCCATTACACTTGGAGAGATCACTATGAATTGTCAAAGTATGAAGTCAATTTACTACAAATGGCTAGTATGTCGTTTGATGTATTTGCAGGGGACTTATGTAGAAGTTTATTAAATGGTGGGACAATGTATATAGTACCGAGTCATATCAAGCTAGAACTGGATTTATTATATAAGACAATTAAGAAGTATAAGATTAATATTTTTGAATCTACTCCAAGTCTTATTATACCTTTTATGAATTATGTATATGAAAATAATTTTGATCTCACGACATTACGATTATTAATATTAGGTTCTGATAGCTGCCCTATACATGAGTACAAAAATTTGGTTAAAAGATATGGGGAGAATATGAGAGTAATTAATAGCTATGGAGTTACAGAAGCAACTATTGATTCTAGCTATTATGAAGAAGAGTACGATTATATACCACAAATGGTAAATACTCCTATAGGAAAGCCATTAAATAACACAAAATATTATGTTTTAAATTCTTTATTAGAACCACAACCTATAGGGGTGTATGGTGAATTGTACATTGGTGGAAAAGGCCTTGCAAAAGGATACTTAAACAAACCAGACCTTACTCATGAAAGGTTTGTTTCAAATGGCTTTATACCTGGTGAAAAAATGTATAAAACAGGAGATTTGGCAAGATGGCTTTCAGATGGAAATATTGAGTTTTTAGGAAGAATAGACAATCAAGTAAAGGTTCGAGGGTTTAGGGTAGAAATAGGAGAAATTGAAGCTAAACTATTAGGTAATCAAAATATAAATCAGGCGGTAGTAATTGATCGGAAAGATAATGCTGGTTTTACCTATTTATGTGCATACATAATAGCTAAAGAGGAGCTAACTACAAGTGAATTAAGAGACTACTTGTCAAATTATTTACCAGATTATATGATCCCTTCATTTTTTATTCAATTAGATAAAATGCCTCTTACACCGAATGGAAAAATAGATAGAAAAGCATTGCCTCTTGTACAAGAGGGGGATCTTTCTAAGGGAACAGATTATGAAGCGCCTCGAAATGAAGTGGAAGAACATCTTGTATCAGCTTGGCAGGATGTCTTGGGTATTAAAGAAATTGGAATTAACGATAGTTTTTTTGAGGTTGGTGGAGATTCTATAAAAGCGTTACAAATAGTTTCTAAACTATCGAAAGTGAATCTTAAACTCAAAATTAAAGATTTATTTGAAAACCCGAAAATTAAAAATCTTAGTAAGTATGTAAAAAATGAATCGAGAGTAAAGAAAAACTATGAAATAATTCAGGGAAATGTTCCTTTAATGCCAATACAGAAAAGACATTTTGTATTAAACGAAGCATTAAATAATAAAGAGCTAAATCACTATAATCAATCATTTATGCTGTATAGAAAAAATGGATTTGAAGAACAGATTGTAGAAAAGGTGTTTCGTAAAATTTGTGAAAAACACGATGCTTTACGAATGATTTATAAAGAGGAAAATGGTGAAATTATCCAATATAATCGTGATTTGAATGGGGATTTCTTTGATTTATATGTCCATGATATTAAGAATCAAGATAATCAACAGGAGATAGTAGGTCAACTAGCAACAAATATACAAAAAGAAATTTCGATTACTGACGGTAAAATGTTAAAAATTTGCATTTTTAGAACAAATGAGGGTGATCATTTGCTTATTACTATCCATCATCTTGTAATAGATGGAGTATCATGGCGAATATTATTCGAAGATTTCGAAATGTTATACAAACAAGCATATCTCAATGAAAAACTTGATATAGGTTTTAAAACGGATTCATTTAAGGAGTTTTCAGAAAAGTTAATGGATTATGCGGTAGGTAATAAACTTCTAAAAGAAAAAAAATATTGGGCAGACATATCTAAAATGAAAGTAGATTTTTTAGCGAAAAATGAAGAAATAGATGTGACCGATTATAAAAATAGCAAGACCTTAACCATTTCACTAAATAAGGAGAACACTCAAAAGTTATTGGGAGAAACAAACAAAACATATAATACTCAAATAAATGATATTCTTTTAGCGACTTTGTTAGTAACAGTAAGAGATTTAACAGGAGAAAACAGGCTGAAAATTCTCATGGAAGGTCATGGAAGAGAAGAAGTCATTGAAAACATAGATGTTAGTAGGACTATTGGGTGGTTTACTACAATATACCCTGTATATTTTGATTTAGGTAAAGAAAAAGAAATTTCTATGAGTATAAAATTGGTAAAAGAGACTTTAAGAAAAATCCCTAATAACGGAATAGGATATGGGGTTTTAAAATACCTAAAAAAGGATCAAGATTTGTTAAATGATGAGCCGGCACCTATATTATTTAATTATTTGGGAGAAATGAGTAAAAAAGCGACCAATGAAGAATTTTCTGCATCGTGGCTATCACCTGGCGAAAGTATAGGTGGCGAAAATGCAAGAGATGCTTCTATAGAAATTAATTCAATAATTGTAGAGGATACATTAATAATAAACACTACCTTCAACGAAGGGGAATATTCTGAATTTTTAATCGCTGATTTTAACCAAAAGTATAAAGAGAATCTTGAAATGATAATCGATCATTGTATTAATCAAACGGAATCAGAAAAAACAGCTTCCGATTATGGTTACAATAAAATGTCACTAGAAGAGCTTGATGAGTTACTAGGTGAATATGAATTCATCGATAATTAAAGCCTGGAGGCAAAACACAATCATAGCGACTACTTAATTGTACAAATCATATTTATAATTTTTGTGCCTTTTCCGACGGAAACTATTTAGGGGGATAAATTTATGAAAGTTAATAAAGTTGAGAAAATCTATCCATTGTCAAATATGCAAAAGGGGATACTGTTTCATGCTATTGAAGATAAAAATTCAGATGCATATTTTGAACAAATTATATTGGATATAAAAGGTTATGTAGATGAAACTATTTTTGAGGAAAGTTTCAACGAGATTATGAAACGGCACGAAGTGTTAAGAGCATCATTTAATTATAAATTGGACGAGCCATTACATGTAATATTAAGGGATAGAAAAATTAAGTTTAGCTATAATGATGTAAGTGATTTAGATTTAAACACTAAAGATTTATATGTGGAAAAATATATAGTAGATGATAAGGTGAAGGGCTTTGACCTAACAAAAGAAACCCTTATGAGAATTTGTTTGATCAAAACAAATGATAACTCATATAAAGTAATTTGGAGCTTTCATCATATATTACTTGATGGTTGGTGTATTGGGATTATATTAGATGAGTTATTTACTATCTATTCACATAAAATGAAAGGTGAAGAGCATCAATTAGAAGATCCTAGACCCTATAGTGATTATATAAATTGGCTAAATAATCAGGATAATGAAGAAGGATTGAAGTATTGGAGTAAGTATCTGGAGGGGTATGAGTTAAATGCTACCCTCCCTAAATTTAATAACTCTAGTGCTGGAAAGTATCAGAGAAGAGAAAAAGTGATAGAGTTTTCAAAAGAGTTAACTGATAAGATTACACAACTGGCAAATAAAAATAACGTCACCTTAAATACAGTGATGCAGAGTATTTGGGGGCTTATTCTAGCGAAGTATAACAATAGTGAGGATGTTGTTTTTGGAACAGTTGTCTCAGGCAGAGATGCAGCTGTAGAAGGTATAGAGAATATGTTAGGTTTATTTATAAATACAATACCAACTAGAATAAAGCTGCAAAGTGAAAAATCATTTAAAGAAGTTTTAAAAGCAACTCAACATGATGCAATAGAGGGTAATGATTATAATTATATTAATCTAGCCGAAGTTCAAGCTCTTAGCAACTTAAAAAGTAATCTTATTGATCATATATTAGTATTTGAAAATTATGCTATTGATGAAAAAGGATTGGAAGAAAAGGAAAGTGGATTAGGGTTCGAAGTTGTATCTGTAACCGACGAAGAGAGAAGTAATTATAGCCTAAGCCTTACTGTAGGAATAGGAGAGAAATTGAAACTAACAATTGTATATGATGAAAATGTATATGAAGAAAGACTAATCAATAATCTAGAGTGTCATATTCAAAATGTAACGAAGCAAGTTATCGAAAATGATGCTAAGAAATTGATCGATATAGATTTAATTTCAGAAGAGGAAAGAAACATCCTTCTTTATAAATTTAATGAAACAACCGTTGAATATCCTAAAGATAGGTTGATACATCAATTGTTTGAGGAACAGGTTGAGAAGACACCTGACCGTGTGGCAGTTAGCTTTAAAAGTAATAACCTAACTTATAGGGAATTAAATGAAAAATCAAATCAAATAGCTAGACTACTGCGAGAAAAAGGTGCTCAATCAAACACAATTGTAGGAATCATGGTCGATCGTTCTTTAGAAATGATTATAGGAATTATGGGGATTTTAAAATCCGGAGCGGCTTATTTACCAATTGATCCTGAGACTCCTAAAGAGAGAATTGACTACATGTTACAAGATAGTAATGTAAAAGTTTTATTGACTCAAGATAGATGTATAAGTCAACTTAATTTGAATGTGGAGTTAATTAATTTAGATCAAGAGAATTTTTTAAGGCTAAGTACAGATAATTTGAATTTGATAAATCATTCAAGTGATACAGCTTATATCATTTATACTTCAGGATCAACAGGAACACCAAAAGGAGTAGTTATTCCGCATTATAGTGCAATTAGAGTAGTTAAGAATACAAATTATATTGAAATTAATGAGAATGATACGATACTACAACTTTCGAATTATGCTTTTGATGGGTCTATATTTGATATTTATGGTGCGCTTCTAAATGGTGCAAAGTTAATAATGGTTGAGAAGGACACTGTATTAAGTCTTGTTAAACTAGCTAAGTTAATAAAGGAAGAACAAATAAGTATTATGTTTATTACCACAGCTTTATTTAATGCGCTTGTAGATTTAGAAATAGATTGTTTAGATAAAATAAGAAAAATATTATTCGGTGGTGAAAGAGTTTCAGTTTCACATGTGAACAAAGCCCTTGAGAAATTGGGCAAAGATAAAATTATTCATGTTTATGGTCCAACTGAAAGCACGGTATATGCTACTTATTATTTTGTTAATGAAGTAACTGAGGTTATCCCAATAGGAAAACCGTTAGCAAATACTTCGGTTTTTGTAGTAGATAAAAATTCTAACCTGCTTCCACTTGGTGTGCCTGGAGAACTATGTATTTCTGGAGACGGATTAAGTAAAGGGTATTTAAATAACGAGAGATTAACAGTTCAGAAATTCGTTCCAAATCCGTTCATTCTAGGAGAGAGAATGTATCGAACAGGAGACCTTGTGAGGATGTTACCTGATGGAAATATTGAGTTTTTAGGAAGAATTGACCATCAAGTTAAAATTCGTGGTTTCAGGATTGAACTGGGTGAGATAGAGAGTCAACTTCTAAAACATAAGGAAGTAAAAGAAGTTGTTGTTATCGCAAGAGAAGATAGTAATAATCATCAATATTTATGTGCGTACTTTACTTCCGAAACATCGAAGGGCGAGACTAGGGTTCAAGAAATTCGAAAGTTTTTGGCAAAAGAGTTACCAGAGTATATGATTCCTGCTTTTTTTGTTCAGCTAGACAAGCTACCACTTACTACAAATGGGAAAGTGGATCGAAAGGCTTTACCAAGTCCTGATGAAAGTTCGGTTGCAGGAGTAGTAGAGTATGAGGCACCAAGGAATATAGTCGAAGAAAAGCTTGTATCCATTTGGCAAGATATTTTAGATATAGAAAACATAGGAATTCAACACAACTTTTTTGAAATTGGAGGCCATTCACTGAAAGCGACTACGATGGTTTCTAGAATCCATAAGGAACTTATGGTGGAGCTACCTTTACGACAAATCTTCCAAACACCTACTATAAAAGGAATTGGAGAATATATTGACTCTACGAAAGAAAGTGTATATGCATCGATCAAAAAAGTAGAAGAACAGGATTATTATCCGCTCTCATCTGCCCAAAGAAGACTCTACATTTTAAACAAAATAGAGGGTAGCGGAGTATCTTATAATATGCCTTTCGCTATGAAAATAAAAGGTGATTTGGATGTTCATCAGCTTGAGAATGCATTCTATAAACTAATCGAAAGACATGAGGCCTTAAGAACTTCTTTCGTAATGGTAGATGGTGAACCAGTTCAAAAGATTGAAAAAGAGATAGATTTCCAAGTGACGTATAGAGAAATGGGTACCAATAAGCTAGATGATATGATTAATGGATTTGTTAAACCGTTTGATTTGGAGAAAGCTCCTCTTTTACGGGTTGAAATTATACATGTCACAGATGATGAGCACGTGATGGTCCTAGATATGCACCATATCATTTCAGATGGAGTTTCAATGAACATTTTAAATAGAGAGCTCTGTAAACTGTATGAAGGGAAAGAGTTATCCCCATTGGACCTACAGTATAAAGATTATGCAGTATGGCAAAAAGACTTGTTTACTCAAGAGGAAATGAAGAAGCAAGAAGAATATTGGATAAATGTTTTTAAAGAAGAAGTACCTATTTTAAATATGCCAGCAGATTATAAAAGGCCGCCGACACAAAGTGTTGAAGGGGCCCGAAGAAGTTTTGAAATAGATAGTGAGTTGACAAAGAAGCTTAATAGAATTGCAAAAGAAAATGGGGTTACCATGTATATGCTTCTGTTAGCTGGATATACAACTTTACTTTCAAGATATACGGGTCAAGATGATATTGTGGTAGGATCTCCAATTGCAGGAAGAAGCCATCATGATTTTGAAAATATTGTCGGAATGTTTGTGAATACCCTTGCGATGAGAAATTATCCAAATGAAGATAAAACATTTCGTAATTATTTAAGAGAAGTAAAAGAAAATGCATTAAAGGCGTATGAAAATCAAGATTATCCTTTGGATGAACTGGTTGAAAAGCTGGACTTACAAAGAGATATGAGTAGAAGTGCATTATTTGATACGATGTTTGTGCTACAAAACTTAGATACCTCTAATGAAGAGATTAAAGGGTTAAGTTTTGAAACATATGATAGTGAACTTAATATAGCAAATTTTGATTTGACATTATCAGCAGTAGAAACTAATAACATCATAAAATTTGATTTAGAATATTGTACAAAATTGTTTAAGAAAGAGACAATAGCTAAAATATCAGAGCACTTTGTTAGTATTTTAAGAGAAATTACTAATAATCAGGAAGTTTGTTTAGGTCAAATAGATATGCTTTCGGGAGAAGAAAAGCACATTCTTTTGAATGAATTTAATGAAACTTATATGGATTATCCAAAGAATAAAACCATTTATCAATTATTTGAGGAGCAGGTAGAGAGAACTCCAAACAAGGTTGCCGTAGAATTTGAGGGGCAACAAGTTACTTATAAGGAGCTCAATGAAAAATCCAATCAAGTAGCTAGAGTACTTTATGATAAGGGTGTTCATCCAGAAATGATTGTAGGAATTATGGTGGAACGTTCTTTAGATATGATTGTCGGTATCATGGGGATATTAAAATCAGGGGCAGCGTATTTACCAATAGACCCTGAATATCCTGAAGAGCGAATTAAATATATGGTAGAAGATAGTAACACAAAGTTCGTATTAACGCAGACTCATTTATACGATAAACTTCATTTTATCAATAATGAATGTATAACTAAAATCTCAATTAATGATGAAACAATAAAAAATCAAGAGCAAATTAATATGGAGAGGCGTAATAATAGAAATGATTTAGCCTATGTCATTTATACGTCTGGTTCCACGGGTTTACCAAAAGGGGTGTTAGTGGAACATCATTCCTTAGTCAATTTATGTAATTGGTATGTAGATTTTCATAAAATAACAGAAAGAGATCGAATTACAAACTATTTGAAAGTCTCATTTGATGCATCTATTGGAGAAATTTTCCCTTGTTTAATCACCGGAGCTACTTTGCATGTTTTAGGAAAAGATATTAGGCTTGATCTAGATAAATTAAATGAATATATGAATAGTAAAGACATAACAGTTGCAACATTCCCATCTAAGGTAAGTGAACAATTTATATTACAAGATAATCATTCTTTAAGAATGTTAGTATCCGGTGGCGAAAAGTTAATTTTAAATAAGAATACCCGCTATCAGCTTGTAAATGCCTACGGTCCAACCGAAAATACAGTAGTAACTACAAGTTTCTTAATGAATAAAAATGATGATAATATTCCAATTGGAAAACCAGTGTATAATACTAAAGTTTATATAGTAAATAAGTATAATCAGCTTTGTCCAATTGGAGTAACAGGAGAGTTATGTATATCTGGAGTTGGATTGGCAAGAGGTTATTTAAATAATCCAGCCTTAACTGCCGAGAAATTTGTGGAAAATCCTTTCGTCAGTGGGGAAAAAATGTATCGTACAGGTGATCTTGTAAGATGGATGCCTGATGGAAATGTTGAATTCATAGGAAGAATTGACCATCAAGTAAAAATACGTGGGTATAGAATAGAACTTGGTGAAATAGAGATCCAGTTGTTAAAACATCAAGATATAAAAGAGGTCGTAGTAGTAGCAAAAGAGGATAAGGAAAATCATACGTATATAAGTGCTTATATTGTGTCTGAAAAAGCAATATCTTCAGCCAAGATAAGAGAATTTTTAGAAAAGGAACTCCCTGATTACATGATTCCCTCTTATTTTGTTCAACTTGACCAGTTACCACTTACATCAAACGATAAAGTGGATCGAAAAGCACTTCCAGAACCAGATAGAAGTAGTCAATCAGGGGTAGAATATGAGGCACCAAGAAATGAAGTTGAAACACATCTTGTTGAGATTTGGAGGGATATCCTAGGCATAGAGGATATAGGGATAAATCATCATTTCTTTGTATCAGGTGGAGATTCTATTAAGGCTCTGCAAATTGTGTCCAGGTTGTCTAGAATAAATCTTAAGTTAGAAGTGAAAGATCTATTTGCAAACCCTAAAATTAAAGATCTTAGTAAGTATGTAAAAAAGCAAATCAAACAGTTAAAACCTTATGAAATAGTTACAGGAGAAGTAATATTATCTCCAATTCAAAAATGGTATTTTGAGAAAAATAAAGAAGAACTAGATCATTTTAATCAATCATTTATGCTGTTTAGGGAAGATGGATTTGATCGAAAGAGAATAGAGAGAGTCTTTAATAAGATATTAGAGCAGCATGATGCCCTTAGAATGATTTATAGAGAAAATGATGGAGAGATTATTCAGTATAATAGAGGCTATAAGGATAACCTCTTTGATTTATACGTTCATGATGTTGAGGGAGTAGAGAATAAGGAAGAGAAAATATATGAATTAGCGACAAATATCCAAAAGAAATCTTCCATCAAAAATGGTAAACTCGTTAATCTTTGTTTATTTAAAACGAATCAAGGTGATCATCTGCTTATTACCATTCATCATCTTGTAGTAGATGGAGTATCATGGAGAATAATATTAGAAGATTTTGAAACTCTATATTCTCAGGATTTAAGAGGTGAGAAGTTAGACGTTGGATTCAAAACTGAATCCTTTAAAGAATTTTCCTCTAAGCTGAGGGAGTATGCTAGTAGCAATAAATTATTAAAGGAAAAAGAGTATTGGCAAGAGATAGCAAATACTGAGGTTGCATTTATACCTAGAAAAAAAGAGCTCAAAAGTGACACATTCGAAAATAGTAAAACAGTTAGTATTTCTTTAAATAAGGAAAAGACTATAAGTTTATTAAGAGAATCCAATAGAGCATACAATACAGAAATAAATGACATATTGTTAACTTCCTTATTATTAGGTGCTAGAGAGATAACAAGTGAAAATTGTATAAAAATAAATATGGAGGGACATGGAAGAGAAGATATCTTAGAAAATGTAGATATTAGTAGGACTGTAGGTTGGTTTACAACTATGTATCCAGTACTTATAGATTTAGGCAATGAGACCGATCTTGCTACTAATATAAAAATGGTAAAAGAAATTTTAAGGAAAATTCCTAACAAGGGAATCGGATTTGGTATACTAAAATATTTATCAAAAGAGAAGTATCTATTAAATGAACAAAAAGCACCAATTTCATTTAACTATTTAGGTGAAATGGATAATGATGTTAACAGAAATGAATTTTCTGAATCAAAATTTTCTTATGGGGAAACAATTGGAGGAAAGATTTCAAGAAATAATTCGATAGAAATCAATTCGATAATTATTAATAATGAATTGGTTATAAATACTACCTTTAATGAGCTAGAGTTTGATGAACTAACAATCAGGAAATTAAATGATAAGTTTAAAGAAAGTCTTGAAACTATAATTGATCATTGTGTTAGTCAAATAGAGGTGGAAAGGACGCCTTATGACTATGGGGATACTAAATTAACTCTAAGTGAACTTAAGGATATTAAAGAGAAGTATAAAGATTTTGAAATTGAAAAGATTTACCCGTTAGCAAATATGCAAAAGGGAATGCTGTTCCATGCTTTGGAAAACAAAAATTCAAAAGCATATTTTGAACAAACTGTCATGGATATAACAGGATACATTGATGTAGAGATATTAAAAACAAGTTTTAATAAAATCATGCAAAGATACGAAATACTAAGAGCATCATTTGAATATGAAATAGTTGAGGAGCCTAGACAAATAATAATAGCGGATAGAGAAATAGGTTTTCAATATTGCGATATAAGTGAAAGAGGAACTATAGAAAAAGAGTTATTCATAAAAAATTATAGAGAAGAAGATACAGAAAAGGGATTTAACTTAAGTAAAGATACTTTAATGAGAGTATGTTTGATTAGAACAGATGAAAACTTATATAAATTGGTATGGAGTCATCACCATATTTTATTGGACGGTTGGTGTCTTGGAATCGTATTAGGTGAGTTATTCACTGTATATGGAAAATTAATAAATGGTGAAGAATATGAGTTAGAAGAAACGAAACCTTATAGCGATTATATAAAATGGCTGGAAGAGCAAGATAAAGAAGAAGGTAAAAGTTATTGGGAGCAATATTTAGATGGTTATGAAGAGAAAGCGCAAATACCAAAATTACAGATTACTAAGAATAATAGTGAGTATTTAAGAAGAGAAAAAGTAATTGAATTTTCGAACGAACTAACAAATAAGATTACACAGCTTGCTAATAGGAATAGCGTAACCTTTAATACAGTATTCCAGAGTATTTGGGGTATTATTTTGGCGAAGTATAACAATACAGACGAAGTAGTATTTGGAACTATTGTATCGGGAAGGGAAGCACCAGTAGACGGAATTGAAAAGATGATTGGTTTATTTATTAATGCCATTCCAACTAGAATAAATCTTGGAAAGAATCAGAAGTTTAAAGAGGTTTTAACGGTTGTACAGAGTGAAGCTATAGCTAGCAATAATTATAACTATATGAATTTAGCTGAAGTTCAAGCAATGAGTAAATTAAAGAATGATCTTATTGATCATATAATTGTGTTTGAGAACTATGCTGTTGATAAACGTATTGCCGGAAATGAAAAAATGGATATAGGTTTTGAGGTAGAAGATATACACGCAGAAGAGCAGAGCAATTATAGTTTTAGTATTGCTGCAACTCCAGGTGAGAAGTTAAATTTAGTTTTAACTTATGATGGCAATATTTATGATGACAAAATAATAGATAATATCGAAATGCACATTAAAAAAGTAACTGAACAAGTGATTGCAGATGAGAATAAGAAAATAAATGAAATAGACATAATTGCAGAAGAAGAAAGAACAACTTTATTGTATGAATTTAATGATACAAAAGTAGATTACCCAAAAGAGAAGACGATCCATCAATTGTTCCAAGAACAGGTAGAAAGGACACCTGAAAATATTGCAGTTGTGTTTGAAAATCAACAATTGACTTATTGGGAACTGAACGAAAAATCTAATCAAGTCGCTGCTCTGCTAAGAGAAAAAGGTGTGAAATCTAATACTGTGGTTGGTATTATGGTTGAACGTTCGATTGAAATGATAGTTGGTATGATGGCGATATTAAAAGCCGGGGGAGCATACCTTCCAATTGATCCAGAGTATCCAGAGGATAGAAGAAGATATATGTTAGAAGACAGTGGTATAGAAATATTGTTAAAACAAGAAAATAAACATGTAGATTATGATTTAACTTGTATTGATATAAATGTACAAAAGATTAAGGATAGATTTACAGAAAACTTGCCTAGTCTAAATAAGTCCTCTGACATGGCTTATATAATATACACTTCAGGTTCAACTGGAAAACCAAAGGGTGTTATGGTGAATCATAAATCTATTCTCAATACGTTATGTTGGAGAATAGAATCATATCAATATAATGAAAGTGATATTACGTTACAGATGCCTTCTTTCTCTTTTGACAGCTCTGTTGAAGATATTTTTACTACTTTGCTTTCTGGAGGTAAATTAATTTTAATAGAAGATATAAGAATGAATTTCAGTAAATTTATAAATATTATTCAAAATAATAAAGTAACTAATTTGTTAGCTGTTCCAAGTTATTATAATAATCTATTAAACACTATTGATAAGCCTTTAGTAGATTTAAGATTTGTGACAATTGCAGGTGAAGGTTTTAATGAAAATTTAATTACAAAACATTTTCAGAAAATGCCTCACGTAAAATTGTTTAATGAATATGGTCCAACAGAAAATAGTGTTTGTTCTACAATATGTGAATTAAAACAGGAAGATCAGAAGGTACTTATTGGTAAACCAATAAGTAATAACAGGGTTTATATCCTTGATATGGAAAATAATTTAGTGCCATTAGGAGTTGCAGGTGAACTTTGTGTAAGTGGGGAAGGTTTGGCACGTGGTTATTTAAACAGACCAGAGCTCACAGCGGAGAAGTTTGTTCCAAATCCATTCATTCCAGGGGAAAGGATGTACCGGACAGGAGATCTTGCAAGGTTATTACCTAATGGGAATATCGAATTTTTAGGTAGAATTGACCATCAAGTGAAAATTCGAGGTTTCAGGATTGAACTTGGTGAGGTAGAGAATCAACTTTTGAAACAGAAAGAGATTAAAGAAGCCGTTGTCATCGCAAGAGAGGATAATAATGGTCAACCATATTTATGTGCTTATTTTACGTCTGAAACACGTAAGAAAGAATCCAAATTACAAGAAATTCGGAAGGATTTGGCGCAAGAGCTTCCAGAGTATATGATTCCTGCGTTTTTCGTTCAGTTGGATAAACTACCACTTACAGCAAATGGAAAAGTGGACCGAAAGGCCTTACCAGAACCTGATGAAAGTGCAGTTGTGGGAGTAGAGTATGAGGCACCAAGGAATGAAGTCGAAGAAAGACTTGTATCCATTTGGCAGGAAATTTTAGGAGTGGAAAAAATCGGTATCAACCAGCACTTTTTTGAAATAGGAGGTCATTCTCTTAAAGCAACTACGATGGTTTCTAAAATCCATAAGGAACTTATGGTGGAGATACCTTTACGACAAATCTTCCAAACACCTACTATAAAAGGGATTGGAGAATTTATTGACTCTACAAAAGAAAGTGTATATGCATCGATCAAAAAAGTAGAAGAACAAGATTATTATCCACTTTCATCTGCACAAAAAAGACTCTATATTTTAAACAAAATAGAGGGTAGCGGAGTATCTTACAATATACCGTTCGCCATGAAGATAAAAGGTGATTTGGATGTTCAGCAACTTGAGAAGGCTTTCCATAAATTAATCGAAAGACATGAAGCTTTAAGAACTTCTTTTGTAATGGTAGATGGTGAACCAGTTCAAAAGATTGAGAAAGACATAGATTTCCAAGTGACGTATAGAGAAATGGGTGCCAATAAGCTAGATGATATGATCAATGGATTTGTTAAACCGTTTGATTTGGAGAAGGCTCCTCTTTTACGGGTTGAAATCATACATGTTACAGATGATGAGCACGTGATTGTATTAGATATGCACCATATTATATCGGATGGTGTATCAATGGGGATCTTTACACAGGAATTAGCTGAGTTATACAACGGGAAAGAATTATCTCCATTAAGCATTCAATATAAAGATTATTCTGTATGGCAAAGAGAATTGTTTACTCAAGAAGAAATGAAAAAACAAGAAGAGTATTGGATGCATGTATTTAAAGAAGAAGTACCAGTACTAAATATGCCGACAGATTATAAAAGACCGCCAATTCAAAGTACAGAAGGTGACCTTGTACATTTTGAAATTGATAGTGACATATATGTTAATCTTAAGAAGATGGCGAAGGAACATGGTGTGACGCTGTATATGCTTCTGTTAGCGGGATACACAACACTGCTTTCAAAATATACGGGGCAAGAGGAAATCGTAGTGGGATCTCCAATCGCAGGAAGACCTCATGATGATTTGAAACAGATTATGGGTATTTTTGTTAATACTCTTGCAATGAGAAATTATCCAAAACGAGACGTTTCATTCCAAGATTATTTAAAAGAAGTTAAAGAGAATGCTTTAAAAGCCTATGAAAATCAGGATTATCCATTTGATGAATTAGTTGAAAAATTAGATTTAAAGAGAGATATGAGCAGAAGTGCTTTGTTTGATACAATGCTCGTCTTACAAAACTTTGACTATGATGATTTTGAAATACAAGGTTTAACTTTCTCACCATATCAAATGAAGGCGCATGTATCTAAATTTGATTTAACACTTACCGCTGTTGAAGAAGAGCGTAGTATCAAATGTGTATTAAATTACAGAACTAAATTATTTAAGAAGGAAACTGTAGAAAGATTAGCTAAACATTTAATCCAGGTTTTTAAAGAAATTATTGAGAAGCCAGAACAAAGCATTCAGGATATTATGTTGCTTTCAGAAGAAGAAGTGCAGATGCTATTGCAGGATGATAAAGATACAAAAGCTGATTATCCGAAAGATAAAACAATTTCACAATTATTTGAGGAACAGGTGAAACGAACACCTCACCATGTAGCCGTGGTATTTAAAAATCAGAAACTTACGTATCTGGAACTGAATGAAAGAGCGAATCAAATGGCAAGGTTGCTTCAAGAAAAAGGAGCAAAGCCAGGGATAACAGTAGGTATGTTAGTGGAAGAATCTCTTGAAATGATTATTGGAATTATGGCCGTATTAAAAGCAGGAGCGACTTACTTACCAATAGATCCTGAACAACTGGATAAAAGAACGAATGTCATTTTAAAGGATAGTAATGCTAGCCTATTGATAGTAAAAGGAGAAAGGAAAGAAACTCTCCAATTTAATGGAGAAATAATCTCCATGGAAGATGATTCTATAAAAGAGAGGGATACATCAAATTTATTAGTCAATTATAAATGGAATCATAATGCGTATATCATTTATACATCAGGTTCGACTGGTACACCTAAAGGTGTATGTGTTCAGCACAACAACGTTGTAAACTACATGACTTGGTTTACAAAGGAAGCGAATCTAAAAGAAACAGATAAGGCAATGTTAGTATCTTCCTATGCATTTGACTTGGGCTATACAAGTCTATATTCATCACTTTTAAATGGATGTGAACTGCATCTCGTTACAAAAGAAGTATATACTAATGCTCAGAAGGCATTACAGTATATAGAAGAACAAGGGATTTCTTATTTGAAATTAACACCGTCTCTCTTTAACGTCTTGGTGAATGATCCGAGTTTCTCAAATAATCAGAGCTGTAAAACTTTGAGATTAGTCGTGTTAGGTGGAGAGAAAATCAATCCAATAGATGTTGAAAAATTCTATACACATTACCCAAATCATGCGGTAATGAATCACTATGGACCTACAGAGGCGACAATTGGTTCGGTATATCAAGTTATTGAATATGATACAATGGCAGCTTTCAAAGAATGCCCTGTGATTGGGAGACCAATTCAGAATATGAAGGCTTACGTAGTGGATCAACAAATGAAACTTGTCCCAGAAGGTGTTTATGGTGAATTATGCTTATCAGGAGATGGCGTAGCAAGTGGATATTTAAACAGAGCAGATTTGACAGAAGAAAAATTTGTTCAAAATCCGTTTGAACCAAATAAAAAAATGTATCGGACAGGGGATCTTGCTCGAAGACTATCAGATGGTAGAATTGAGCTTGCAGGTAGGATTGACGGTCAAGTGAAAATAAGAGGTTATCGAATTGAAACAGAAGAGATTAAGCGTCATTTAGTTAAACACGAACAAATTAAAGAAGCATTCGTGATTGATCGAGAAGGTCAGGACGGAAGAAGATATCTATGTGCATATATTACGTCCCAGAGGGACCTATCATTTGAAGAATTAAGAGCGTACTTAAAAGTAGAAATCCCTGAATACATGATTCCATCTTATTTTGTTCAGATGGAGCGTATTCCACTTACGGCAAATGGAAAAGTAGACGAAAAAGCCTTACCAGAGCCAGATGTGAGTAAGGGAGTAGATTATGAAAAGCCAAGAAATCAGGTAGAAGAAAAACTTGTGAAGGTATGGGAAGATATATTAGGAGTCAAGCCAATTGGGATTAGCCATAACTTTTTTGCTTCGGGTGGAGATTCTATTAAAGCTTTACAAATTATCTCACGTTTATCACGAGAAGGTATCACGTTAGAGATGAAAGATCTATTTACCTATCCGGAAATCAAGTTTTTAAGCAACTATGTCAATATTGAGACAATACAAGAAGGCTCTTATGAAATTGAAACAGGAGATGCGTTGCTCACTCCAATTCAAAAAGCGTATTTTATGAATGGAAAAGAAGAAGTAAATCATTATAATCATGCAGTTATGTTGTATAGGAAAGATGGATTCCGTGAGGAAATGATAAAAGAAGTTATGGAAGCAATTTTTGTACATCATGACGCATTACGAATGATTTATAAAGAGGAGAATAATGAAGTAATTCAATTCAATCGAGAAGTGGAAAAAAATCAATTTGGTTTTAATGTTTATGACGTTTCGAGAGAAGATAATCCAGATGTGAAAATTCAAGAACTTGCGACAATATTGCAGAAGAAAATTGATATACAAGAAGGACCTCTTGTAAATGTAGCACAGTTTAAGACGAATGTTGGAGACCATCTGTTACTTATTATTCATCACCTTGTGGTGGATGGAATCTCTTGGAGAATCCTATTTGAAGATTTTGCACTTGGATACAGCCAGCTAATGAAAGGCGAACCAATAGCGTTTTATCCAAAAACGACTTCTTATAAAGAGTATGCTACTCAGCTCAACGAGTATGCTAAGAGTGCAAAAATCCTTAGAGAAAAGCAATATTGGGTGAACACATTAAAGGATAATGTTAACTTTTTAGAGAAAAAAGAGGAAGTTGGACTATTCCGATATGAGGATAGTGATACTTTTAGTACCGCTCTCGGAATAGAGGAAACAAGCCGATTGTTAAGAGAAACAAATCAAGCATATCATACTGAAATCAATGATTTACTGATTAGTGCTCTTTTAATAGCTACAAGGAGAGTAACTGGTGAAAATAAAATTAGGATTAGTCTAGAGGGCCATGGTAGAGAACGGATTATAAAAAATGTAGATATTAGCCGAACAGTTGGATGGTTTACAACCAAATATCCTGTATACATCAATTTAGGAGATGAAAAGGACCTTTCAATGACTATTAAAACAGTGAAAGAGTCTCTTAGAAGAATTCCGAATAAGGGAATAGGCTATGGGGTTTTAAAACAATTGAGTGGAGATCCAGATTTATGGCATATTGAACAGCCACCTATTTTGTTTAATTACTTAGGTCAAATGGATGCAGATCTCAATAATACAATCTTTTCTTCTTCTTGGATATCGGCAGGAGAGTCGATTGGAGGTAAACATACAAGAGAAACACCTATAGAAATGAATGCTATTGTCTTAGATGGAAAGCTCACTATTGATACGACTTATAATACAAAAGTATATGCAGAGGATGTCGTAGTGGAGTTTACAGAAGCTTTCAAGGCTGCTCTTCTTGATGTAATCCATCATTGCATTTCTAAGGAACAGGCTGAAAAAACACCATTTGACTATGGAGACAAAGAATTAAGCTTCGAACAACTAGAGGAAATCAAGGCGAAAAATAGGTGGGGAGAAATAGAAAAGATTTATCCATTAGCTAATATGCAGCAGGGTATGCTATTCCATGCATTAGAAGATCCACAATCAGGTGCATACTTTGAACAACTTGTCATTGATGTCAAAGGGTTTATTGATGTCAACTTATTCGAGGAAAGTTTGAACGATATTATGAAAAGACATGAAATCCTTCGGACAGCAATTGAATATGAAATTACAGAACAACCAAAAAATGTAATTATAAAAGGTCGAAAGATTGGCTTTAGATACCGAGATATTAGACAGCAAGGAATAGATCAG
Source organism: Bacillus sp. TE8-1 (assembly GCF_008368855.1). Classification (NCBI taxonomy): domain Bacteria; kingdom Bacillati; phylum Bacillota; class Bacilli; order Caryophanales; family Bacillaceae; genus Bacillus; species Bacillus sp. TE8-1. Next base: position 93,596 of record NZ_QPET01000008.1, read on the forward strand.
CAAAAAGAAAGTATAACAACCTACATTGAACAAGATCGAGAAAAAGGTTTTGATTTTAGTAAAGATGTCTTAATTAGACTGGAACTTATTCAAACTGATGATAAGGCTTATACAATTATATGGAGTAATCATCACATCTTGTTCGATGGATGGGGCAGAGGTATTATTTTGGGAGAATTGTTCCATATCTATGGAAACAAACAAGTAGGACAGTATCCTAATTTAGAAGAGCCAAGACCATATAGTGATTATATTAGATGGTTAGGAGAACAGGAAAAAGAAGAGGGAATTCAATATTGGAAACAATATTTAGCAGGATATCAAAAACCTGCGAAAGTTCCATCGTTCAAAATTGATAGTACAAGAGAGTACCATGGACAAGAGACGCTCATTGAATTTTCAAGGGAGCTTACGAAAAAAATGACTGAATTGGCTAATCAAAATAATGTTACGTTAAACACTGTGCTACAAACTTTATGGGGGATTATTTTAGCCAAGTATAATCATACAGACGATGTTGTATTCGGTTCTGTCGTTTCTGGTAGAGATGCCAAAGTAGCTGGAATTGAAAAAATGGTTGGATTATTCATTAATGCAATTCCAACGAGAATTAATATAAAAGAACAGAAGAGCTTTAAAAATATTTTAAAAGAGGTACAGCAACAAGCAATAGAAAGCCAAGCATACAACTATATGAATCTTTCAGATATACAGTCTCTTAGTGATTTAAAAAGGGATTTAATTGATCATGTAATGATTTTTGAGAATTATGCACTTGATGAACGTTTACTTCAGGAAGAAGAAAGTAAGAGTAGTTTCGTATTTAAGGATATTAAAGGGATTGAACAAACCAACTATGGATTTACAATAGTTGTCGTTCCAGGTGAACAGCTTATTCTCAAAATATCATATGATGGAAATCTCTATTCAGAAAAACTCATCCAGAACATAGCAAATCATCTGAAAAATGTTACGGACCAAGTTGTGCAGGATGAACATAAAAATGTGAATCAATTAGAAATCCTTTCAAAAGAAGAAAAGCATTATTTCTTGAATGAGTTTAATGAAACAAAGGCAGAGTATCCAAAAGAAAAAACAATTCATCGCTTATTTGAAGAACAGGTAGAACGGACTCCAAATAAGGTAGCTGTGGTATTTGATAAGCAGCAACTTACTTATAAAGAACTTAATGAAAAATCTAACCAAATAGCTAGGATACTCCAGAATAAAGGAGTTCAACCAGACACAGTTGTAGGTATCATGCTTGAACGTTCTCTAGAGATGATTATAGGAATTATGGGGATTTTAAAATCTGGAGCAGCATATTTACCAATAGATCCTGAATATCCTGAAGAGCGAATTAAGTATATAGTAGAGGATAGTGGAACAAATATAATACTTACAAAAGGTAAAGATGCAGTGAGGTTAAGCAAAGAAATAGTATTTTTAGATGAAGAGTACAATCATTATTCTACTGAAAATATAAAAGTAACAAGTAATACTAACAATCTAGCTTATATGATTTATACTTCGGGTTCTACAGGTATGCCAAAGGGAACTATGCTGAAGCAACGAGGCCTAGTCAATTATATAACATGGGCAAATAAGGAATATGTCAAAGGAGAGGCCTTAGATTTTGCCTTGTATTCATCTTTCTCATTTGACCTTACAATTACATCATTATTCACACCATTAATTGCTGGAAATAAAATAGTTATTTACAATAATGATGGGGATGAACCAATTATAAGAAAAATCTTTAAGGATAATAGAGTAGGTATAGTAAAATTGACACCATCCCATTTAAGGTTGATAAGAGATATTGATAACAGCAATTCAAATATAAAACGATTAATAGTGGGTGGAGAAGATTTAAAGACTGAGTTAGCAAGAGAGATTTCAAAAAGTTTCAATCATAATGTTGAAATCTATAATGAGTATGGTCCAACAGAAACAACAATTGGTTGTATGATTTATAAATATAGCCTTAATGACGATAAACACATATCGGTACCTATTGGGAAGCCAATTGATAATGTTCAAATTTATATATTGGATGATAATCAAAAGATATTACCAGTAGGAATAGAAGGAGAACTTTATATAAGTGGAGATGGTGTTGCTACAGGTTATTTAAATAGACCTGAATTGACAGCAGAAAAATTTATATCAAATCCATATGTACCTGGAGCAAAGATGTATAGAACAGGGGATCTTGCAAGATGGTTGCCTAGTGGAAATATCGAATTTATAGGGAGAACTGACCATCAAGTAAAAATTCGTGGTTATAGAATTGAATTAGGAGAAATAGAGAATCAAATTCTAAAATTAGATAATATAAAAGAAACAAAAGTTGTTGCAAGAATAGACGGTGAGAATAGTCAGTATCTTTGTGCATATGTTGTTTTAGAGAATAAAGAAAAAGCAATTACTGTTACAGAGATGCGAAGATATTTATCAAAAGAACTTCCAAATTATATGATACCGGCATTTTTTACACAGCTTAAGGAATTACCGTTGACAACAAATGGCAAAATAGATGTAAATTCATTACCAGCACCAGATGGAAATGTCAAATATGAATTAGAATACGAACCGCCAAGAAATGATTTAGAAGAAAAAATTGTTAGCATATGGGAAGAAATTTTAAATATCAAAAAAATAGGTATGAATACTAATTTATTTGATATCGGAGCGAACTCTTTAAACGTTATGACATTTGTTTCAAGGATAGTTGCAGATTTAAACTTTAGAGTACCGTTTAAAGATGTATTTGATAAACCTACAGTCCGAAGTTTTTCAGCGTTCTTAGAAGGTGCAAAAGAAATGTTAAAGGATTATACAGAGGATTGTATTCAACTTAGTAGCTCAACAAGCACCAATAAAAAACTATTTTGTTTCCCACCTGCTGCTTCAATAGGAATAGCATATATGGGGCTAGCAAAGCATATTGAGTCATATTCGGTTTACAGTTTTAATTTTATTAAATCTGAAAATAGAATTGCACAATATGTTAAAATAATAAAAGATATTCAATCAGAAGGACCGTACACATTAGTGGGATATTCAGCTGGTGGAATTCTTGCCTTCGATGTGGCAAAAGAATTGAATAGACAAGGTTTAGAAGTAGAAAATCTTATTCTTATTGATTCAAAATACCGTACGATTGTAGAACAGAATCTTTATACAGAGGAAGAGTGTAAGAGAGAACTTCATGAAAAATTCAATCTGAAAAAATATAAAGATTTAGAAAAATTAGCTAATGATTATTTGATAGAATTAATTATGAAGTCTTATATGTATGTACAGAGTACAACAACAAATGGCAGTATTGATGGAAATATAAGTTATATAAAATCAGTAAAAGAAAAAGAAGATGAAAATAATTTACTGTGGGAGAATGCTACTACGAAGAATTTCAGGATAATTCAAGGGTACGGAACCCATATGGAAATGTTATCAAATTCAAAGCTAGACATTCTTAAAAAGAATGCTAATATAATAAACGACATATTGGCGTTTGAAACAGTTTAATTTTTGAGAATTGGCATTTCTTTAAAGAAATGCCAATTTTCTTATTTTGATGCCTTGTAAATTAAAGAGAATAAGAGCAATAATTTTGGACATGTATAATAGAAATTATGAAAGCAGGTGTTATTTTGCGAGAAATTAGAATTCTTATAGCGGATGATGAAAAAGAAATTAGAGATTTATTAAAAAAATATATGGAGCGAGAATTATATAAGGTTGATGTTGCTATAGATGGCGAGCACGCTCTTTCGTTATTTAATAAAAACAAATATGATCTGTTTATATTAGATCTTATGATGCCAAAAATTGATGGGATTGAGGTCTGCAGAAAATTAAGAGAAAAAACGAATGTTCCTATTCTTATGCTCACTGCTAAAAATCATGAAACTGATAAGATATTAGGTTTAAGTATGGGCGCAGATGATTATATTACAAAACCTTTTAGTATAAATGAGGTAGTAGCTAGAGTTAAAGCTCTTATGAGGAGATTTTTAGTTTTAGGAAGTGAAGCAGGGGATAGAGAACAAACACGTATAGAGTTTAAAGAAATCTCAATTGATATGAAAAAATATACTGTTTTCAAAGAGGGGAAAGAGATTCCTTTAACTGCAAAAGAGATGGAACTACTAAGGTTTTTTGCTTTAAATCCGGAGCAAGTGTTTACAAAATCTCAGTTGTTCCGTAATGTTTGGGGGGACAACTATTTAGAAGATGATAATACTGTCATGGTCCATATTCGAAAACTTAGAAAAAAAATAGAAGTGGATCCCTCTAATCCTCAATTAATACAAACAGTTTGGGGAATCGGATATAAGTTTGTAGGTGACCAAAATGTATAGCGATAAAATTATCTTGCTTAATATTCTTCAATTATTATGTATTATAGGACTTTTTTTTACAGATTTAAATAATCAGCTATTAGGAATAAATAAACTTGTTTTGTACATAGTACTATTTTTCTTTACGACTTTTCTCTTACTTATAAGGTTCCACTTCGTTAATCGTTTGAAAATAATGATTGAGGAGTTACAACGTGTAATTAAAGGGAATTTAACAACAAGGTTAATTGTAAATGAAGATAATGTATTTAATAAAATGATATTTTCTGTGAATGAATTAATTGAACAGTTAGAGAGAGTTCAAATCGAATCCATTAAAGCTCAAAATGCGAGAAAAAGGCTCTTATCAAGTATTTCTCATGATATCAGAACTCCTCTTACATCTATTATAGGATATATTGATGCTTTAAAAGATGATATAGCTGTTTCTCGAGAAGAGAAAAAAGAGTATCTTGAAATTATTTCAAAAAAATCCAGCAACTTAAAGCAATTAATCAATGAAATATTTAATATGGCAAAGCTAGATGCAGATGAAGTTTTAATAAATTCTGAATCTCTAGAGTTAACTGAAATTACCAGAGAAGTATTAATTGAGTATTTGCCTGAAATCAAGAAGAATAATTTGGAGTTAAAGCTTAGTTTACCAAAAACAAAATGTTTTATCACGGCTGATTATCTAAGTATTATAAGAATTATAGATAACCTAATAAAAAATGCTATTTTATATGGGAAAGAAGGAAAAGTACTTGGAATAGAACTCATGGAATCAAATCAAGAATTCCAATTGCTTGTTTGGGATAAAGGACAGGGAATCGCGGAACATGATTTAGATCATGTATTTGAACGAATGTATCGTGGTGACCAATCAAGAAATTCTATTAATGGAGGTAGCGGATTAGGGCTTGCTATTGCTAAATCCTTAGTAGAAAAAAACCAGGGCAGGATATGGGTTGAAAGTAATCCATGGAATAAAACAGTTTTTGGTATCTCTTTTCCAAAAACAGAAAAGGTTTAATAAATATAGATAATATATGGTTTAAATTAAAATTTGTCCCAAATAATGTAGTAAAGTTGTTATACAATATAGGTTTACGTATTAGTGACCTCTTAAAACTAAAGGTTGCAGGCTTGAAAGGGAGTTATATCTTAATGCTTGAAATGAAGAGCGGTAAGCAGTAATGTATCTAGATTACTGCCGCATTAAGAAGAGATTTAAATAGGTACATTGGAGATATGGAAGACCATGAGTATCTAACAGAAGACCAAGCACGTCTTATGCGTCAAACCTTCGGTTGTATACGTTTCGTGTATAACAGAATGTTAGCTGAACGGAAAGAAGCGTATGAAAAATATAAAGATGATAAGGATCAACTAAAGAAACAAATGCTTCCCAATGCTGCAAAATACAAAGCAGAATTTGATTGGTTAAAAGAAGTTGATTCATTAGCTTTGGCAAATGCTCAACTAAACTTGCAAACTGCCTATAAAAATTTCTTTCGTGGTCAAAATGACTTCCCAACATTCAAAAGCAAAAAAGACAGAAAGTCTTATACAACGAATGTAGTGAACGGAAATATTATATTGCTTAACGGTCATATCAAATTGCCAAAACTGAAAATGGTACGTATCAAACAGCATAGAGAAATACCACAAGGCCATATAATCAAGTCATGTACGATTTCTATGACACCTACTGGTAAATACTATGTGCCCATTTTGACTGAATACGAAAAAGAGATCGTACAAAAAGAAGTAGAAACAGTTGTTGGATTAGACTTTGCGATGGATCAATTATACGTCAGTTCTGAGGATGAGAGAGCCAATTATCCTAAGTTCTATCGTGAAATGTTAGACCGATTAGCAAAGGCTCAACGAGTATTATCAAGACGTACAAAAGGTTCAGGGCGTTGGAATAAACAACGTATCCGTGTAGCTAAGCTGCATGAAAAAGTAGCAAACCAACGTAAGAACTTCCTTCATCATAAGTCTAAAGAGTTAGCTACTCATTTTGATGTTGTAGCTATTGAAGATCTAAATATGAAGGGAATATCGCAAGCACTTCATTTTGGAAAAAGCGTCGCTGATAATGCTTGGGGTATGTTCACTTCTTTCTTAGCTTATAAACTAAATGAACAAGGCAAACAGCTTGTGAAAATAGACAAATGGTTTCCTTCCACAAAAATATGTAGCAGTTGTGGAAATGTGAAAAATATGTCATTGTCTGAGCGAGTCTATTTTTGTATATGCGGTGTAAATCTCGATAGAGATTTACACCGCAGCTATCAATATCAAAAATGAAGCAATACGCCTATTAGCGTTATCATAGATAGCAATAAAATAACCCTTGGAACAAGGGAGTTAGCTCGGCTGTCTTAGGACGAATTCGTTAGCTACAAAAGTAACGACTAACCGAGAAGCCCCCACTTCAAACAGTCCGTTAGGACGTTAAGTGGCGGGTAGTTCACCGCTACTAATAGCTAGAACATAAAACATTTTAAAAAGCCTTACTACTGTAAAATTAAATGTAGTAAGGCTTTTTTATTTTATAAATATGTCATGCTTTTTGTCCATTAAAAAGGAGGGAATATGAAATTGACATCAATCTAAGTTGTAACTATAATAGTTGCAGTTCGTTTCGTGAACTAATTCGAACTTTTTTGTTAATGATAGTATATTTTCATTCCTTTTTAAGTGTGACAGTTAGAAACTAACTATAATTCAATAGAGGATTAGATTCTATCTCATATTTAAAGAGTAGATAAGTTGTGCCATCCAAATTTACGATGCGAAAATGCTTAAAAAAATCACATTTTTCAATGTATCCTATTTCGAATTCTCAGTATTAAAAATTGTAAACATCTACAAAAAGTTAATAAGGCTGTTGTGTGTAGAAAGAAATCTTTTAAAAAGGTCATAATATACATAATAGGTTGCACACATTTTAATTAGTAGGAGTTGTGCTACTATCAAGACCTTTTTAATAAAAGTATAGAAAAAACTCAAGAAGGTGAGTCCATTGCGTAAACATGCATATGTGCAATTTTATGTATTGCTATTGGCTTTAATAGCTTATATAAGTTTTTGCGTTATATTTTTATTTGTTTTTCCGAATCTTTATTTTGTATCAGATTTTAATATCCGGCTATCATCTTTAGTTGTTGAAACTACTGTATTTATCTCATTACTGTATTCTATATTATCCAGAAAAATTAAGTTAGGAGTATTCTGGGTTTGTATTACTATTGCGATAGGGTGTTTCTTGATAGGGAATTTCATATCTGCTTTTCAAGTACTTAATGTAGAATTACCAATCCAAAATTTTAATATCTCTGATGTATTTTTGTTGTTTTTCTTATTCTTCTTTCTTTTTGCGTTCTTCTATAAAATTATGATGGAATGT